>CAYYZJ010000065.1:0-3198 GCA_964475615.1 uncultured Flavitalea sp.
TGGAAGCTGGCCAATGTGATTATCCGGTATCGTCAGGAACACGGCCCGTTCAAATCCTTGTCTGAATTAAGTAAGATCAGCCTTATGGATGCAACCACGCTTGAGAAAATATCGCCATATTTAAAGACCAATTGAATGAAACACGCGCGATTTTACATTGGGAGGTTTTAATTTGAATGGCTGGCAGTTTCTGGCTGTCTATGTATTTCCCTTTATAATTCTGGCAATATTATTATTAGATTATTTGCTTATTTATTTTAAAGTTCTTGATAGCAATTATTTCAATGTGAAATCCTTTACATCTGTAATTACCATTCTGTTATCAATTATTTATTGTATCTTAGTAAAAACAAACTTATACATAAAGGAGGATACCCGTCATGTCAAATAAATTTGAGCTTCTGATTATCCTGCTTAGTGCTGTTGCCCTGGTTGTTTTTTTGACTGGAATTATTAAAGATGCTAAAGACAGCTTGCGAGAATTATATAAAAATGATGAATCAATAGCCGGTTCAAAAGATCATCAATTGCATAAGCAAAAAGCATAAATAGAGATAACGATCTTAAAAAGGCTGCCCCATGAAGGCAGCCTTAATTTTTTGTGTTAAAAATATTCCCTCAAAATTTAACTAACGCTTGTTAGTATAATTCAGAAATTCTTACTATCTTGCCTATCAGAACCCGGATAGTTTGTTTTTGCTAATGATTGTTTGCTGTAATTGCCAGGCAATAGCGAAATGGTTGTTGCCTGGTTTTCTTTATATGCCAACCTTAAATTTGCTTCATGAATTTTCAAACCGATGAGCTTAACCTGCAGATCGCTCAGACTGCACGCAATTTTGCCTTTCAACACATCAAGCCCTGGGTAATGAAATGGGATGAAAGCCAGGAATTCCCGGTGGCTGTTTTTAAAGAAATGGGCAAGCTGGGATTGATGGGCGTACTGGTTCCTGAAGAATACGGAGGCGCAGGATTGAGCTATACCGAATACGTGACCATCATAGAAGAGATCGCCAAGGTCTGCGGGTCGATAGGGCTTAGTCTCGCTGCACATAATTCCCTCTGCACCGGCCATATCCTCCAGTTCGGCAATGAAGAACAGAAAAAAGAATGGCTGCCCAAACTGGCCGGCGGCGAATGGATCGGTTCCTGGGGACTGACGGAAGCCAATACCGGCAGCGATGCCGCCAATATGAAATGCATTGCCCGCAAGGAAGGCGACGACTGGATCATCAACGGCGCCAAATGCTGGATCACCCATGGCATCAGCAGCAATATAACGGTGGTGGTTGCACGAACCGGAGAGCCGCGCACCAAAAACAATTCAACTGCTTTTGTGGTAAAACGGGGAACGCCCGGTTTCAGCGGCGGCAAAAAAGAAAACAAGCTGGGCATGCGCGCCAGCGAAACGGCGGAAATGATCTTCGATAACTGCCGCATTCCCGACAGCAATAGATTGGGAGCAGTGGGCGAAGGTTTCAAACAGGCGCTGAAAGTGCTCGACGGAGGCCGCATTTCCATTGCAGCCCTTTCGGTAGGCATTGCCAAAGGCGCTTGTGAAGCTGCATTGCAGTATTCAAAAGAACGTTACCAGTTCGACCAGCCCATTGCCCATTTCCAGGGCATTTCTTTTAAGCTCGCCGATATGGCCACCGAGATCATGGCTGCAGAATTACTGACCATGCAGGCCGCCGATCGCAAGAACAAAGGCCTCTCCGTAACCCGCGAAGCAGCCATGGCAAAATACTATGCCAGCGAAATAGCAGTGAAGACAGCCACCGAAGCCGTTCAGATCTACGGCGGTTATGGATATACGAAAGATTTTCCGGTGGAGAAATATTATCGCGACAGCAAGCTCTGCACCATTGGCGAAGGCACTTCGGAAATTCAAAAGATCGTTATTGCCCGCGAAGTGCTGCAGGGCTAGGGCATGAAATCATCTTCCTCCCTGGGCCCGTATTTATCGAAGAGCTTGTCGATAGCGCCGCTGAAGATGGGAAACTTTTCCTTGGCGAAATCTTTGATGATCTCGATGGCTTTATAAGCCTGCTGCTCGCTGAGCCCTTCCGACATCAGCCGGTCGATCAGTTCCTGCATGGATAAAAATTAAAAACCGGGCAATAGCGCCCGGTTCAAATATCCTAATAATATCGATTATCCTGTTAAGCTACTTTCAGCAAGCTCATCTTGCTTGTATCAAATTTCTTCCGGGCATATTCCAGAGTGAGGTGGAATTTGCTTTCTTTCGATGAAGGCAATTCAAACATGGCATCGGTAAGTATGCTTTCGCAGATGCTGCGCAGGCCCCTGGCCCCAAGCTTGTATTCAACGGCTTTGTCGACCATGAAATCCAGCACATCATTCTCTATGCTGAGCTGAATGCCTTCCAGCTCGAATAATTTTTTGTATTGGCGGACCAGCGAATTCTTTGGCTCTGTAAGAATGGAACGCAGGGTAATTCTATCCAAAGGATTCAGATGCGTTACAACAGGCAGGCGGCCCAGCAGCTCCGGTATGAGGCCGAAGGCCTTGAGGTCAGTTGCATTCACATATTGCAAGAGGTTTTTCTTCGCTGCTTCCTGCTGCTCTTTGTTTACGTTGAAGCCGATGGCATTGGTATTGATCCTTCTGGCAATGATCTTGTCCACACCGTCGAAAGCGCCGCCGCAGACAAAAAGAATATTCTGCGTATTGATCTTGATAAGCTTTTGCTCAGGATGCTTTCTCCCGCCTTGTGGCGGCACCAATACATCGGTTCCTTCCAGCAGCTTCAGCAATCCCTGCTGAACGCCTTCACCGCTTACATCGCGGGTAATGGAAGGATTATCGCCTTTCCTGGCGATCTTATCTATCTCATCGATATATACAATGCCTCTTTCGGCAGCCGCAACATCATAATTGCATACCTGAAGCAGGCGCGTTAAAATGCTTTCCACGTCTTCACCCACATAACCGGCTTCTGTAAATACCGTTGCGTCAACAATGGCAAAAGGAACATTCAGCAGCTTGGCGATGGTTTTGGCCAGCAGGGTTTTGCCGGTACCTGTTTCGCCGACCATGATGATATTGCTCTTCTCGATCTCCACATCATTATCGTTCACCTTTTGCTGCAGACGCTTGTAATGATTGTAAACGGCAACAGCCAGCACTTTTTTTGCATCGTCCTGGCCGATCACGTATTCATCGAGAAAGCGTTTT
>CAYYZJ010000066.1:0-2608 GCA_964475615.1 uncultured Flavitalea sp.
GCCCATCTCGATGCGGTGGAATCCAGCTCCGAGCCCACGCTGAAGAAAATGGAGCTGATCATCCGGTTCCATATCCGCATGATGCTGGAGCAATATGAATATGTATATATCTCCGATCACGAATGGCGGCATTTGCCGGAGCCCTATCTGTCCAATTTCCTGAACCAGCGCAGAAGCTACCGGAAAAGCCTGGCCGATATTATAGAAAGAGGGATTGCCAGGGGAGAAATGAAACCCATTGAACCTTATGTGGCGGTGCTGACCATCCTGTCGGCCATCAGCGGCATCGAATCCTGGCAGCGCTCACGGAAAAGCATAAGCGCAGAAGTGCTGGAGGCCAATATGGTCAAATACCTGATCGAGGGGTTGAAGAAATGAGAGATGCGGGGTACGGGATGGTTTATTTCAATTAAATGAATGAGCAGTGGCAACACATTTCCGATCGCTGAAAATAAAAAATATCCGGAGGGAAACGGCAGATTGTGTTTCGATTGCTTTTGAAGTACCTGATGAATGGAAAGAAGAATTCCGGTTCAGGCATGGACAGAATATTACCGTTAGGACAACGGTTGACAGGGAAGAGATCAGGCGATCGTATTCGATATGCAGCAGTCCGCATGAAAATGAATTGAGAATAGCCGTAAAGCAGATCCCGGGCGGACGATTTTCTGCACTGGTGAACAGGCTGAAGGAAAATGCCAGCCTGGAAGTGCTGCCTCCTAGCGGAAATTTTTTCACTCCGCTCGATCCGTTGAATAAAAAACAGTATCTCGCTTTTGCGGCAGGCAGCGGCATCACGCCGGTCATATCCATTATCAAAACCACGCTGGCCACTGAACCGCAAAGCCGTTTCACCCTGATCTATGGCAACCGCAACCGGCATTCCATTATTTTCAGGGAAGAGCTGGAAGCCCTGAAGAACCGGTATATGGACAGGTTCAGCCTGCATCATATCCTCAGCCGCGAAAAAACAGATGCGCCTGTCAATCATGGCCGCATCGATGAAGAAAAATGCAGCCTGCTGTTCAATAAATTTCCATGGCTGAAACAATCGGATGAAATTTTTATCTGTGGCCCTGAAGCCATGATCTTCTGCATTAAAAACTGGCTGGAAAAAAATAATGTAGACAGCAATAAAATCCATTTTGAACTCTTCACCGTTCCGGGAAGTCCTGGCTCACTCAATCCATCGATCTCTGCATCTGTAACACAGGATGTTTCTACAGATCAGTTCAGCGAGGTGATCATTAAACTGGATGGGATCAGTTTCGATTTCGATCTTCCCTTTCATGGAGAACCTATACTCGATGCAGCATTGAAACAGGGCGCCGATCTTCCTTTCTCCTGCAAAGGCGGTGTATGCGCTACCTGCAAAGCCAAGCTGGTGGCAGGCAAAGTGGAGATGGATACCAATTATGCTTTAGAGCCTGAAGAGCTGGAAGCCGGATTCATCCTTACCTGCCAATCGCATCCGCGGTCGGAAAAAGTGATTGTTGATTTTGATCTGAGGGAATGATCGATCAAGGTTAAAATTGGCAACTATATATGAGTTGGGTATATAGTTACCTTAAAATTTGACTAACACCCGTTAGTTTTCCCCAATTTTGAACTATCTTTGAGCAATGACGGAATCAGAAAAAATATTCCAGGACAAGATCAACCGCGAAATCCGCATTGAGCCCAAAGACTGGATGCCGGATCAATACCGAAAAACATTGATCCGGCAGATTTCGCAGCATGCGCACAGCGAAATCGTCGGCATGCTGCCGGAAGGCAACTGGATCACCCGTGCTCCTTCACTGAGAAGAAAGGCCACGCTGATTGCCAAGGTGCAGGATGAAGCGGGTCACGGGTTGTACCTGTATGCTGCTGCAGAAACACTGGGCATCAGCAGGGATGAAATGATCAGCCAACTGCATTCGGGCAAAGCAAAATATTCTTCCATATTCAATTACCCTACGCTCACCTGGGCCGATATCGGCGCCATCGGCTGGCTCGTGGATGGAGCAGCCATCATGAACCAGGTTCCGCTATGCCGTACATCCTACGGCCCTTATGCAAGAGCCATGATCCGCATCTGCAAGGAAGAAAGCTTTCATCAGCGCCAGGGTTTTGAAATATTGCTCACGCTGAGCCGCGGAACGGAAGCCCAAAAGCGAATGTGCCAGGATGCAATCAACCGCTGGTGGTGGCCCTCGGTAATGATGTTCGGCCCTCCGGACGAAGCTTCGCCGCATACCGCGCAAAGCATGCAATGGAGAATAAAACGGTTCAGCAACGATGAGCTCAGGCAGAAATTCATCGATGTCTGTGCCGAACAGGTAAAATTCCTGGGCATGACATTACCAGATCCGCTGTTGAAATGGAATGAAGAAAGAAAACATTATGATTTCGGCCCCATCAACTGGGAAGAATTCTGGAATGTGATCAATGGAAACGGCCCATGCAACAAGGAAAGAATGGAAGCAAGGATAAAAGCACATGAAGAAGGAGCCTGGGTGAGGGAAGCGGCGATGGCGCATGCGGGAAAGAGGAAGATGAGAAAACAGGTGGCGTGAAAAATAAAGGAAAAATATTCAACACTCAACATTCAACACTCAATGTTCAA
>CAYYZJ010000067.1:0-2614 GCA_964475615.1 uncultured Flavitalea sp.
GGTGTTTGTTGTGCTGGATGTGGTGAAGTAAGATGCGGCATAACTAATTTTGCATGGATATGGACAAGGTATATCCTGGAATACCCACTGCGCCGGGCGCCCGCCCGACCTACTGGCTTACCCGCTTTCTCATGCTTCGGCTGCTGGGGGCGATCTATGCGATCGCTTTTCTCGTAGCGATCAACCAGATCATTCCACTCATTGGTGCACACGGACTTCTTCCGCTCGATATTTTTCTCAAACGGGTTACCGGTTCGCTTGGATCGGCAAGTGCAGGCTTTGTCCGGTTGCCTTCATTATTCTGGTTCAATCATTCGGATGCATTTCTGCTGACCACTGCCTGGATCGGGTTCATTCTTTCCTGCATTGTATTGGCAGGTTTCGCCAACGCATTGCTGCTTGCCGTGCTCTGGTTCCTCTATATGTCGTTCGTTCATCTGGGGCAGGAATGGTATGGATACGGATGGGAGATACAGCTTCTCGAAACCGGCTTTCTTGCTATCTTCCTCTGCCCCCTGCTCGACATGCGCCCTTTTCCAAAACGCGCAGCGCCGATGCCGGTCATTGTTCTTTTCCGCTGGCTGACCTTCCGCATCATGCTTGGCGCCGGGCTGATCAAGATCCGCGGCGATGAAGTGTGGCGCAATGGAACCGCGCTGTACTATCATTTTGAAACCCAGCCGATCCCCGGCCCGCTGAGCCGCTGGTTTCATTTCCTGCCGCGCTGGATTTTGAAAGCCGGTGTCTGGTATAATTTTCTCGCCGAGCTGATCGCTCCATGGTTTGTGTTCTGGCCCCGCCTCGCGCGCCATATTGCCGGGATCGTGATCATAGGATTGCAGGTTGTGCTCATATTCAGCGGCAACCTTTCATTCCTCAACTGGCTGACCATCCTTCCTGCACTGGCTTGCTTCGACGATGGCTTCTGGTCGAAACTACTTCCCCGCTCACTCGTGCGGCTGGCTGAAGCTGCCAATACTCGTGCCGAGCCTTCGCAACCCATGACGATCACGTCCTGGATCATTACGGTTGTCATTGCCTTGCTCAGCATCCAGCCCGTGATCAATATGCTTTCTCCCCGGCAGATCATGAACACTTCATTCGATCCGCTCGATCTGGTGAACACCTACGGTGCATTCGGAACAGTGGGACGAGAGCGGCTGAACGTGGTATTTGAAGGAACAACAGATGAAACGCCGGGTGACAGTGCTAACTGGAAGGCCTATCCGTACAAAGGTCTGCCTGTTGCTCCTGACAAGCCATCGCCGCAAATTGCTCCCTATCATTTGCGGCTGGACTGGCAAATGTGGTTCGCTGCCATGTCTACCCCCGAAGAATATCCATGGACGCTGCATCTCATGTCAAAGCTGCTTCACAATGATCCTGCTGCGGTTGGATTATTCGCAGGCAATCCCTTCCCGCATAAGCCTCCCCGTTATATCCGCGCTGTACTGTACCGGTACGGTTTTGCCAGGCCGGACAATAAGGAAGGGCTTTGGTGGAACCGGGAGCGGATAGGAGATGTCTGGATCCCTGCCATGTCGGTTGATGATCCGCGGTTGATTGAGTTTTTAAAGAGTGAGGGATGGGAGCCTTAGCGTGAAAATATGCATGCCATCGATCCCAAAATTGGCTAATTTTGTTAGCGAAGCGGATGAGCTCATCCTATTTTATCGTTTTAAGAAGAGTGGGAGACCTGCTTTACAATGGATCCGTACAGGAGAATTTATTTCATAAAGTCTCTACTATTGAAACCGAAACACATGCCCACGACAAATATTTGAACGAATGGTTTCATGAAAACGCTTTGAAGGAACTTTTAATTTTTAAACAGTTCCTTAATGATTATACCTATAAGAACGAAAAGTCGTTAAGGTTTAAATAAAATATTTTATAATGGCTTATAAATTGTATGACGCTGCTGGTGCCGAAATCAGTTGGCATGATTTGCAGGATAAAGGGCCTTGGTGTGAAATAGGCGCCTCACATAAAGAGGTGTTTATAAAGAAATATGGGAAATTGCTAAACTTAGAGATGAATCCGGAGAAAGCAACAGATCTGTATGCTATCGATCTAATAAATATCAAAACGAATCGTTTAGGCGATTTAAAAACACAAAATACTCCCTTTTTCAAGGCAGGATCCAGTTATGGGTTAGATCCCCAATTCACCGTTACCTTTAATGTAAAAGATGTTAACAGATATGCTGAAAAATATCCGGATATCGATATTTATTTTTGGGTAAACTGGTTAGCCTTAAAATTTGAAAACCGGAAGGGAACGATTTAGGTTAAACCTATGGAGGGAATCTGGCGCATCTCATTTCAGAAACTGATCGGCCTCTCTAAAAAATCGCCGATTCATGAATATCAACAAAGAATTAACGATCAGGCTGGCAATGCCAGAGATAGCTATGTCCTGGATTTAAGAGACAGCTCTTTTGAAAAAATCAATTGAGTTGAGAATCTCATCTATCCTTCACTGCCCCTCTCGTCAAAAAATGCATCACCACCCAAGCCAGCAGGTAAGCTAACCCGCAAATCACAAAAATCACATTATACCCTGCAGTGATCCTCCCGATCAAGCTGAAATGATCGAGGATAATCCCGATGAA
>CAYYZJ010000068.1:0-1502 GCA_964475615.1 uncultured Flavitalea sp.
ATTCATGTAGTAACCGGTAAAAGCATGCCGTCGGGAACCATCTATCAGCACGAAGCCCTGACAAAAATTCCGCAGCATGGAAGATATGATATAGCAGTGAGCAATGGAACATTGTCGGTAGCATTGCCGGAACAGGCGCCGGTCGCTATCAATACGGCAACGATGAACATTGCTGTTTACACAGATAAATACACCGGCGATGCACACTATCTCCGCGCTGCGCTGGAAGCCATACAGCAATTCAGCGGCCGCCGCATCCGTGTCACCATGCTGGATAAAAGTTCAGCGGCTCCTGCAAAACAGGATTGGTTATTCTGGCTTTCCGATCAGCCCATTACCCCGGGATATATTGCCCAAAATATTTTTAAGTATGATGGAATAAAAGCGATCGAAACAAATTCCGTCATCAGAACAACCTCATCGTCTGTTTTCAGACTGGCGATAGCCGATAGCACATCGGAACCCATCTGGAAGGATGGATTCGGAAAGCCGGTACTGGCCCTGCAAAACGCATCTAACGGCAATGTATACCTGTTTTTCAGCCGCTTCAACCCCGCCTGGAACGAATTGGTTTGGGATCCTTCCTTCCCATCCTTGCTGATGGATCTGATCTTTGAAAGAAAGAATGCTGATGCATTCGACCGGCGCTCGATAGATGAAACCCAGGCAGCTCCCGTAAAAGCCGATCGGGCCGGGTATCCGCATGCTGCTCATGCAGGAACCGACCTGTCAAAAGCCTGCTGGATGCTGATTGTTTTGATCTTTATTATTGAACGAATGCTCGCCACCGGATTATTGAAATATGGAGCAAAGCGGTAAACATATCATCAGATTCCTGCAGAGGAAATGGAAATGGCAAGGCATCCTGGTTTGCCTGTTGCTGGCCCTTGCATGTGCGGTTGCTGTTGCGGCCCTGCTCCGGTTTTTCGGTCACTGGTCTTTCTGGCTGGGCGTTCCGCTGTTCCTGCTTAGCCTGGCCCTGCTTTTTTGGCTGGTTCCTTACCGGCGCATCGGTGCATCGGAAGTAGCCCGTTTTTTGAACAGCCATTTTCCTGAGCTGGAAGAAAGCTGCGGACTGCTCCTGCTTCCGGAGGAAGACCTGAATTTTCTGGAGCGGCTGCAAACAAAAAAGATCGACAGGGTTTTGCACGGGCTCCATCTCCCCCATCCGTTGAATAAAAAATTAAGTATTGCTGCACTTATCTTGATCGGCGCCTGTTTGATTGCGGCTGCTTCATTTTTCGCTGCGAAACCATCGCATCCCGCTGCTGCTGAAAAAAATATTCAGATGAAGCCTGGAAAACCCGTTGCAGGATTATCATCGATCGCACTCAGCATCGTACCGCCTGCTTATACCGGCAAACCGGTCAGGACGCAACATGAGCTCAATGTGCTGGCCGAAGAAGGATATGTATTGAAATGGGAAATTACCTCATCAGCGCCTGTGTCCGGCATGCAACTTATATTCAATGATACTACAACTACAGCACTGCATCCGGCCG
>CAYYZJ010000069.1:0-3281 GCA_964475615.1 uncultured Flavitalea sp.
AAGTTTGAGAACGGAATAAATCAAATGTGCGGATGTGCGAATGAAAACAGGAAAATATTAAATAATATGCTTAGAAATTATTTCAAAACCGCCTGGCGGAATCTGATACGCAATAAAGCGTTTTCCGCTATTAATATGCTGGGATTGGCATTGGGGCTTGCGTGCAGCCTGCTGATATTTCTTTGGGTGCAGGACGAACGGAGCATCGATACATTCAATACCAACAAAAATATTTATAGTGTATATGAAAGTGTGTACTCCAATGGGGTTCCGGAAACAGGCTACTGGACGCCCGGCCTGCTGGCAACCGAATTAAAACGAACCGTTCCTGAAATAAAATATGCCAGCGCTTTCTGGAATTCGGGGGATGAAAGTGTTTTTACTGTGGGAGATAAAAGTATAAGCGTAAAAGGCTGCCATGCCGACAGCGATTTCTTTAAAATGTTCAGCTATCCGTTGCTCGAAGGCAAGGCAGCATTGGCATTATCCGGCCCCGATGCTATTGCTATTTCAAAAGCAATGGCGGATAATTTCTTTGGCAGCCCCGCTGCAGCAATCGGCAAAACCATTCACCATAACAATGCTGTTCACCAAAACAATGCCATTCACGAGGAAGGCGAAGATTTTAAAATTACAGCGGTATTCGATGTGCCTGCCAATGCTTCGCAAAAATTCGATTTTGCATTGAACTGGTATCATCAGCTAAAAACAGTGGGCTGGCTGAGAGACTGGATTAACAGAAGTCCAAATACTTTTATCCAGCTCCAGGATGGCGCCGACGCAGCAAAAGTGCAGGCTAAAATAAAAGATTTCATCGCCCCCTATCTGATCAGGGCCAATTATGGTTCGGGCAACCGTACTGCGCTTGGTTTGCAGAAATACAGCGACATGTATCTTGGCTCTACCTTTAAGAATGGCGTGCCCGATGGTGGAAGAATAGAATATGTAAGGTTGTTCAGCATCATTGCCGTTTTTATTTTACTCATCGCCTGCATCAATTTCATGAACCTGGCTACGGCTCGTTCGGTAAAACGGGCAAAAGAAGTGGGCATTCGTAAAACGGTGGGCGCACTGCGCTGGAAGCTGATTGCGCAATTTATCGGCGAAGCCATGATGCTTACCTTTTTTGCCGTGATTATTGCATTAGTATTGGTGTTTGTCTGCCTGCCTTATTTCAATGCTTTTACCAATAAACAAATCCGGTTCCCGTTTTCATCCTTTTCTTTCTGGCTGGGCATTCTTGCCTTGCTTTGCACAACGGGCTTTGTGGCCGGCAGCTATCCTGCATTGTTTCTTTCGTCATTAAACCCTGTTAAAGTATTGAAAGGCTCATTAAAGTTCAGCCCCGGTGCGCTGCTGTTTCGCAAAGGATTGGTCGTATTTCAATTTGTGCTTTCCATAGCGCTTATTACGGGCACTATCGTCGTTTCGCAACAAGTGCATTATGTACAAACAGCCAATCTCGGTTATGACAAGGAGAATCTCGTTTATATTCCTTTTCAGGGAGATTTAGGCAGCCGGTATGAAACGTTCAAGCAAGAGCTTTCCGGCATCCCGGGTATTAAGGCCGTTGATATTACGGCGCAGGCGCCGTCGCATATAGGTGCGCATGTATATGACCTCGACTGGTCGGGGAAAAACCCTGACACGCGGGTAGTGGGCTTTCATAACGGCATCGGCTATAATTATGCACAGATGATAGGATTGCAACTGGTAAAAGGGCGTTTCTTTTCAAGCGCTTTTCCTTCCGATACATCACACTCCAGTCCCAATTTAATCGTCAACGAAACCCTTGCAAAAATACTCGGGTTTAATAATCCCGTTGGCCAGCACCTGCATTATTTTGGCACTACAGGCACTATCATCGGCGTGGTAAAGGATTTCCATTTCAAATCACTGCATGAGCCCATTGAACCGCTGGTGCTTTATTTCGGCGAAGACCTTAACTATGGCTTTACGCTGGTGAAAATTGAAGCCGGCAAAGCGCAACAGGTCATTTCGGCCATTGAAAAAATTTATAAGCAAATGGAGCCGGAATATCCGTTCCGTTATTATTTCACCGACGAAGAATATCAAAAACTATATACCAGCGAAATAACGGTAAGCAAACTCTCCGACGGGTTTTCCTTCTTCGCCATTTTTATTTCCTGTCTCGGCCTGCTTGGGCTAACCATGTTCACTGCAGAGCAACGCAGAAAGGAAATCGGGGTGCGCAAGGTGATCGGCGCAAGTGTCGGCGATATTGTAACCATGCTGTCGAAGGACATCATAAAGCTGGTTGTTATTTCGGCCGTTATTGCCACCCCCGTTGCATGGCTTACGATGAACAACTGGCTGCAAAATTTTGCATACAGAATAAGCATCGGCTGGTGGATATTTTTTATAGCAGGCGCATTGGCATTATTGATCGCGCTGGCAACAATAAGCTGGCAGGCGATAAAAGCAGCCATGGCCAACCCGGTGAAATCATTGAGAACGGAATAAAACGATGTGAACCGGAATAAACAAATCGAACATCCCAAATCGTGTTCTATGCTTAGCAATTTTTTTAAAACAACCTTCCGCAATCTCTGGCGAAACAGGGGCTACAGTTTCCTCAACATTTTTGGCTTGGCTATCGGCATTGCCTGTGCCGGATTGATTTTTTTGTGGGTAGAAGATGAATATCATTTCAACAATTACTTTCCGAACAAGAGCAATATTTACATGGTAAAAAACAAGCAGGCTGAAGACGCTTCTGTTATTACTATTCCTTATACGCCGGGGCCATTGGCGCCGGCCATGAAAGCCGATATTCCCGGCATTAAAAATATCGCCCGCACCAACCTTGCTGCAAAATTGCTTTTTGGCGCAGGCGATAAAGCCTTATACAAAGAAAGCTGCTTTGTTGACCCTTCTTTTCTCACCTTGTTCCATCTTCAGTTTTTATACGGCAATCCGGCTTCGGCATTTCAGCAATTGCAGTGTGTTGTCATTACTGAAACCATGGCCAAAAGCCTTTTTGGAGAGGCTAATGTTATCGGCAAACAGGTGCGGATCAGCAATAAAAATGATTATACTATTTCAGGCGTCATAAAAGACTTGCCGGAAAACGTTTCCCTGAAGTTTGACTGCTTGATGCCTTATGCATTATATGAAAAATCCAATACATCGCTTAAAAGTTGGGGCAACCAGTTGATAACATGGGTTGAGCTGCAACCACAGGCTGACGTGAACGCCATCAATAAAAAACTGACCACTTTCGTGCATGATAAACAACCCGCTATCACCAATGAAAAGAT
>CAYYZJ010000070.1:0-3113 GCA_964475615.1 uncultured Flavitalea sp.
CAGGGCGCTTTCCAGCTCGGCGGCATTGCCGACGGAAGCTATGTATTGCGCGCGAGCAGCATCGGTTATGAAACCTGGAGCTCTCCGGTATTTATATTCAACGGGCGAAAAGATTTCGGCAACATTACCATGCAGGAACAGAACAGGCAGTTGAGCGATGTAACGGTTCGGGCTAAAAAACCGGTTTACCAGCAAACCACGGAAGGCATCGTGGTGAACCTGGAAAGCAGCATACTCAATAAAGGAAGCTCCGGGCTGGAAGTGCTGGAACGCTCTCCCGGCATCATCATCGACCATCGCAATAACAGCATCAGCCTGAACGGCAAAAGCGGGGTAACGGTCATGCTCAATGGAAGAACGCTGCGCATGCCTGTTGACCAGGTGATGGCTTTCCTGCAGGGACTGAGATCGGACGAGATCGAGAAGATCGAACTGCTTTCTACTCCTTCCTCGAAATATGATGCAGAAGGCAGCGCCGGTGTGATCAATATCGTTCTTAAAAAATCGAAAAAGCAAGGCACCAATGGTTCCGTTTCTCTTAGCGCAGGATATGGATGGGGCGAAAAAGCCAGCGCCAGCCTGAACCTCGATCATAATAAAGGCAGGATCGCGCTTTCGGGTTCCTATTCCTTTTCGCGCGACCGTTCTTATGGCGATCTGATCGCATCCGGTTCAGAAAATGTTCCCCTGTTCGACGGGCGCAGCAGCTTCGATTTTCACAGCGCCATCCATCCGGTAAATAATAATCACAATATCAGTCTGGGGCTGGAAGCAAGGCCGGATAAAAAGCTCAGCATCGGCGGCAGTATTAATTATTATACCGGCAATGGATCGTCGGGCTCGAGCACCCGGAATATCTATACATTAAGGCCCGATTCCATACTGCGGTTTACCGGCAGCGTAAACGGCAGCGGCAACTGGAAAAACCTGATCGGCTCGGTTTATCTGGAGAAGACGATAAAGCAGGATGAAAAGTTCGGCATGGGGCTCGATTATATTTATTACGGCAGCAATAATCCAACAACCATCAGCACATCCTTTGTCGACAAATATGGCAATACTGCCACCGCGCTCGATGACAGCGCCACTGCCGCCGATCAGCGCGGCTTTGCGCATACCGGCATCAATGCCGGAATCATAAAAATGGATTATTCAAGACCGTTGAATGAAAAACTAAAGCTGGAAGCAGGCATAAAAGGAACGTATACGGAAAGCAGCAGCAGTTCGGCCATAGAAAGCCTCCTCAACGGCGAATGGGTGAACCGGGAAGGCACTATAACGCGCATCAATATGCGCGAAGGCATTGGGGCAGGATATGCATCGCTCAATATACAGCTCAATCATGCTTCCAGTCTGGTATTGGGCGCGCGCTATGAATATTCCCGCACCCGCATGAAGCAGGCCGATTCAGGAACTGTTATTGCCGACCGCAAGCTTGGCGCCTTTTTTCCCAATATCAGCTTTACCGGAAAGCTGAATGACCATTCGGAGCTGCAGTTTTCTTTCAGCAGGCGCATCAGCCGGCCCGCTTATAATGATCTTGCCTCTTATGTATACTATATCGATCCCATTTCTGTTGGAACAGGAAATCCTTTGCTCAAGCCAACCGTTACCAATAACCTGAAATTCGGATATACTTATCGAGGTTATTCTTTTTCCATCCTGCTAAGCAGGGATGAATATCCGATTGCCCTGTATCAGATTACTCCGAATCCATCCGGAAATCTGGTGATGATTGCGCCGCAAAACCTGCGCTATCAGAATAACGTCGGCTTTCAGGCAGGACTGCCTTTCAAGATCGGCAACTGGCTGACGATGAATTATAGTGTTATTGGCGGATGGAGGCAGTTCAGGGCCGATTATCTTCCCAAAACCGTTGTGCATGCCTATTTCGCTTCTTCGATCAATTTCAGCGAATCGTTCAGCCTGCCATATAGCTTTTCGGCAGAGCTTTCGGGATGGTACCATTCTGCATTCTATGAGGGAACAGTAAGGCAAAAAGGAGTATGGACAATGAATGCCGGAATCAAAAAAGAACTGAAAAACAATGCCGGCACGCTTCAGTTGGCTTTCGCCGATATATTCCGCTCCATGCGGTTCTATAACCATATTGGCGTCCTTGGGCCGGATGCATACAATTCGGATGTGCATGTCCGTTATGGCGCCGAATCGGCTTTTGCCACAGTTGTCCGGCTCAGCTATTCCCGCTCTTTCGGCGGACAATCCCTCCGCAGGCAGCATTCCGGCTCCGGAGAGGAGGTGGAAAGGATCAGGAAAAATTAGGCGCAAACGCTTAATTTTATAAAAAATACTTCCTGCGTTCCAGATGAAAAATAGCATTTTATTTACGGGCATTCTTTTTCTTTTGCACAGCGCCGCTTTCCCGCAAAGGCCCATCGAGGTTAAATATGTGCTCGATACAAAAGGCAATTATGAGTTCGACTGCATCAACAGCGGATATTGCAATTATATCCTCGAGCTCGATTTCAGCAGCATGCAGAATGCAAGTGCCGACAAAAGCATGCCTTACCGCGCAGTGGTGAAGCCAGGGAAAACAAAGCTGTTCACACTCGCTAGGCAGGACAAGAACAATCCCGCCGAATTCAAATATGGCTTCCATTATATCAAAGGCTGCATCAATCCCGTGGTAGACACCAATTTCGTTTACCTGTTACCGATAGCTCCGGGCAAAGAGGCGCAGGCTTATGAAATGCAGCACCTCAATGCTTCCAGCCCTGTTGTGTCAGCAGGCGGCGAGATGAGGCCCCCGGCAAAAGACTGGTACCTGATCCGGTTGAAGATGAAGCCGGGCGATACCATTTATGCATCCAGGAGAGGGACGGTTACTGAAGTGGAAGACCAAAGCGGGCAGAACGATGCCACCGGATCGAGCGGCAACAGCGAAAACTATGTGGAGATCGCGCAGGCCGATTGCTCTTTCGCTCATTATGGTGTGTTGAAGAAGAACAGCGCATTGGTAAAGCCGGGGCAAGTTGTGGAAGCAGGCCAGCCCATCGGACTGGTAGGCGGCGATCAGTATGGCCGCGGCTCCGAAGCCAGGATCAGCGTATATTATAATCATGAAGAAGGCGAAGGAGCGGATAAAAAAATTT
>CAYYZJ010000071.1:0-4648 GCA_964475615.1 uncultured Flavitalea sp.
CCGGCTCCACGCCGATGGATTGATATATTTCCATGCCGGCTTCATAAGCGTTGCCTGCTGTTGCGCCGATTGCGCCAAGCAGCCCGCCTGCTTTTTGCCGGCCGGCCGACAGCGATTGTACAGGCCATATACTTCCTGCCAATGGTAATAAAGAAAGACTTTTAACGATATCTCTGCGTTTCATGATAATTTGATTTTGTAGTTGATAAAACAGTAACCGGATGCAATCGGCTATTCCTTGTCCCACCACATCCTTGTTGTAAACAAGTCGGGCCCCTGCTGCTGCACGGCAGCATTGTAATTGTCCGTGTTCAGGCTGGTTTCGATAGTGGGATAGCGCGAGCGCCTGGGGATCACACCGCCGGTTTCATTGGCGGGATAATTATACGGCGTGAGCCTGGGATAACCGGTGCGCCGCCAGTTCGCATATTCTTCCATATTCTCGGCAGTGAACATCGACACCCAGAACTGCGTATGGATCTGCTCCATCTGCTGGTCGAATGTGCCGCCCGTATATGGATTTTCGGAAAGATAGGCGTCGGCCTGCGCTGCTGCAGTGGCTGCACTAACGCCATTGGGATAGATGGACTGCATGCCGATGGCGGCCCTCACTCCATTTTCATAATGGGTTTTGGGATCATCGGCAGTCCATCCACGCAGGGCGGCTTCTGCCAGCAGGTATTCCACTTCGGCATAGCTCTGGAAAATGGTCGGCGTGGAGAGATTGGCCACGGTATTGAGATTGGGCTCTGAAAATTCAGCCAGCATATCGCTCGTCCAGTTGGGAATAACATTCTTGATGGTAACCTGGTCATTGCCGCCGGGAAGACCTTTCTGCAGATCTTTCGCAGAATAGGTGGGCAGTTGCGAAATGTCGGCATTGCCCTGCCATAGCGTGGCAAAAAAAGGAAGCCTCGGATCGTTTGTATTTTTCAGGTAATCGATGATGGTCTGGTTCAGCTTCATGATCCCTTTTCCTTTTGCCGAGATGGGTACGCCTTCTCCGCCCTGCAATACCTGCGATATGGTATTCCAGTTGGTGCTCGATGCCGAAGTATGCACCAGCTTGGCGATATCGTCATTGCTCTGCATAACGCCGCCTGCTATCGCCTTCTTCACCCAGGTTTCTGCTGCATTGATATCTACCTTGGTCAAGCGCATGCCCAGGCGAAGCATCAGGGAGTACGCATATCTTTTCCATTGCGCCACATTGCCGTTGTAGAGGAAATCGGCAGCGCCGTAGGAAGCTTTGCTGGCGTCGAGCGCAGCAGCGGATTCATCGAGCTCCTTGAGCATATCGGCATAAATATCTGCCTGCTTGTCGTATTTGGGTTTATAGATGCCTTCGAGATATCCCAGTCCGGCTTCGGAATAAGGCACATCGCCATACAGATCCGTTACGCGATGCAATATCTCCACGCGGAATATCCGTGCAATGGAATAATAATTGATCATTGCCGGATCGTCTTTGGTTGCATCCAGCACCTGCATGAGCTCCTTCAGCTCCGTGCGGTAGGCATTCTGAAAAAAGCGGTCGTAATAACCGGCCCTCCAGAGATATTTATCGCCATACCATTCCACGGTGGTCAAGGAAGCAAAATATTGCACCCAGCAGCCGGCCTGCTTGCATTCTGCATCGAGTATCTGTCCGTTATTCTGGGTATGCCTTACGATAACCGTGGAAAACAAATTGGAGATCACGGGGTCGGAAAAGGAATTGGGATTTTTGTTCATCTCTTCAAATCCCTTGTCGCACGACGTGAGCAGCAGCATGACCGGAATGCCGAAGAGCGTGGCCAGCTTTAAAAACCTGCGTTTGATATATGTTGTCATGATCTTGAATTAAAATGATAAGTGCAATGGCGTTACCGTTAGAAATGCAGCATCAGGTTCAACCCGAAGCTGCGTGTGGGGATTACACCGAAATTTTCCAGTCCCTGCGAATTGGCCGCAGAGCTATAGCTCGATTCGGGATCCACATTCTTTGTTCCGCTGTATATCAGGAACAGGTTCCTGGCCACCAGCGAAATGCTGGCCGACTGGAACGGTGTTTTCGACATAAAGGATTTGGGAATGGCATATCCCAGGATAACCTGCCGCAGCTTGATGAAATTGGCGCTCGATACGAACTGGTCGGTCATGGAATAGGCAATGCCCTGGAAATAATCCTGCGCAGCAACGGTCTTGGTAAATGCAGCGCCGTTCTGATCCACCCCGCTGACCGGCACGCCGTTTTCCCGAACACCGCCTGCCACCGTCATTTTATTCAACCCATAATACGTGCTGTATGCATTGGTAGCGGAATACAATACTGCGCCGAACTTACCGTCGACCAGGAATCCGAACGATACATTTTTATAGGTGAACGTATTCGATATGCCCATGGTGACCGGAGGCACGCCACGGCCAAGGGCAACCAGTCCGCTTTGTAAAGGCAGGCCGTTGGCATTATTGTAAACCTTGTTCCCTTTGTTGTCGATCTTCACGGTATATCCGGCGATCATTCCGTAAGGCATGCCTTCAAAATTGTATACATAAGCATTCTGTGTTCTCGGCTGCGAGCCGGCGAGGCCGGTCAGTCCGTCGGCGATCTTGATCACACGGTTATCATTATACGCCAGGTTATAGCTTACTTCCCAACCCAGTCCGCCGGAAGATGCCAGCGGCGTGCCGGTGATCAGCAGCTCGATGCCCCTGTTCCTGATCTTGCCCACATTCAGCCGCACATCGGTATAGCTGCTTGCCGGAGAAACGGAAGCGCTTACGATATCGTTGGTGGTTATTTTATTGTAGAGCGTGATATCGGCGCTCAGCCTGTTCTTGAACATCCTCAGCTCGAGGCCGGCTTCGGTAGTGGTGGATGTATACGGCTTCAGCGCATTCGGAATGGTTGCCGAAGTGATGCTCATCAAAGGCTGTCCCAGGTGAGGGATCGAGCCGGCAGTATAGGAAAGCAGGATGCCGTAAGGATCGGGAGCGCCGCCGCCTACCTGCGCCCATGATCCCCTGAGCTTGGCATAGGTCATCCAGGCGGGCCTGCTCTTCCACACTTCCGAGAGGATAAAGCTCAACCCTGCCGAAGGATAGAACAGGTGATTGCTTTGGGGCGAGAGCGTGGAGAACCAGTCTTCCCTGCCGGTAAGGTTCAGAAAAAGATAGTTGTTATATCCTACATCAGCCGCAGCAAACAATGAATTGATGGCGTATGCCGCATAGTTGTTGGTAAAGGTCTGGCTGCTGCCGTTGCTGATGAAATAATTGAAAGGCACATTCAGGTTGCCGCTGCTCAACGTGATCGAGGTTTTCTGGTTGTACATTTTATTGCCGCCTGCAAAAACATTTACGGAAAAGCGCCCGATCGTTTTATCGAACCCGATGATCGCTTCGGCATTGGTTTCATACATCCTGTTCTGGCCGGTGGTCAATGCTCCTTTGGTGTTGTACAAAATTCCGGTGGGCGTAAGATCGTAGGTGTTGAAGTTCATGTGATCTATTCCCACGCGGCCGCGTGCATAGAGCCAGCTTGTAATATTATACCTCGCGCTGAATGAACCGATGAAGCGGTAGCGCTGGTCATTATTCCTCACCTTGTTCACAACAAAATAAGGATTGGTCACATATACATAATCGTTCCAGGGAGTTTCATATCCGGTTGAATCGTATCCGGGCGCCAGCGTGCGCACGTCGATGCTGTTGGCCACCAGTCCCACGGAAGAAGTGGGATTGGCCGTGAAATCGCCGATGGCAGTACGGTTGTTCACTTTTTCGATGCTGTACTGCGCCCGGCCTTCAAAGATGACCTTGTTCGATAAGTTGGAATTGACGCTGAGGTTGAATGTTTTCCTGTTCAGGCCCGAATTGGGAACGATGCCTTTATTGTCCATGTCGGATGCGGAGAAGCGGAAGTTCACGGCTTTGGTTCCTCCCGAAATGGCGATCGTATTGGAAAACGTGCGGCCTGTATTGTAAAAGTTCCTGATGTTGTTCTTATGCGCAACGTATGGGCGCGATTCGCCATCGGGCTGAACCACGAGCGAGCCATCGAGCGGAGCGCCCCAGGATGTTCTTCCATCAGCCACGGCCTCGGCTTGTGTAGTTGGCTTTTGCCCGCGGGTGCCGGAGCCGTATTGGTATTGCCAGTCGGGCAGGGTGAGCGCATCTTCCCACGTATAGGTTGAATTGTAATCCACGCCTACTCCCTGCTGGATCATGCCCGATTTGGTGGTGATGATGATGACGCCATTGGCTGCGCGCGAACCGTAAAGTGCGGCAGCGGCGCCTCCTTTCAGTACGGAAATGCTTTCGATATCGTCGGGGTTGATGCTGATCAGTCCATCGCCCAGGTCCTTTCCGCCGTAAGTGCCCGGGGTTCCCTGGTTGCTGGTATTGATGGGGATGCCGTTGACGACATAGAGCGGCTGGTTATCTCCGCTCAGTGAGCCGTTGCCGCGGATCACCACGCGGGTCGATCCTGCAGGCCCCGATGCAGTTCCATTGGCATTCACCCCGGCTACCCTGCCCTCCAATGCGTTGCCCAGGTTGTTTTCCCTGGCCTGGTTAAGCTTGTCGCCGCCCACTTCCGACACGGCATAGGTGAGCGCCTTTTTTTCTCTTCGCATACCCAAGGCCGTTACCACCACTTCGTTCA
>CAYYZJ010000072.1:0-4016 GCA_964475615.1 uncultured Flavitalea sp.
AGGATGAGATCGATATGGGGCTGGTTCCGGTTGCCATCATTCCCAAAATGCCGGAATACCATATCAACACCGGTTATTGTATCGGATCAGACGGGCCGGTAGCTTCGGTTTGCCTGTTCAGTGAGCAACCTGTCGAAAAAATAAAAACCGTATTGCTCGATTATCAAAGCCGCACTTCCGTTGCGCTGGCTAAAATATTGATCAACGAATACTGGAAACTGTCTCCTGAACTCATCGACACCCGCGAAGATTTCCGCGACCGCATCAAAGGAAGCACGGCAGGTGTGGTGATCGGCGACCGCGCGCTCGAGCAGCGAACCATCTCCCCATATATTTATGATCTGGGAGAAGCCTGGAAAGATCATACCGGACTGCCCTTCGTCTTTGCCGCCTGGATCAGCAATAAAAAGCTGAATGAGGATTTTATCAGGCGTTTCAATGAAGCCAATAAAATGGGATTGGATAATCTGCCTGCTGTGCTATCTTCCCTGCATTCGGATGTATTTGATTTGAATACTTATTATACCCGGCATATCAGCTATATTCTCGATACCAGGAAAAGAAAAGGGCTGGAGCTTTTTTTGCAGAAATTAAAATAGGCGAAGCAATTATTTACCGTATCAGGAGCACGGTGCCCTTGAGATTAACATTTCCACAAGGAGTTATGGCCCGGATCACATATATGTATCCACCCGAATCCTGAGGAATTCCTTTGAATCTGCCATCCCAGCATTCCGACGGATTTTTTGTTGAAAAGACCGGTTGACCCCAGCGGTTGAAGACAGTAAATTCCAGCAGCTCTATTCCTCCCCAGCGCTGAATGCCGAAACAATCATTTCTGCCGTCGCCATTCGGAGTAAATACATTTGGTACGGTATAAGCCGCTTTGCCCAATGGTGAAACAATTATGGTAACAGAATCGATGGCCGAGCAGCCTTCCGCATTGGTCACCGATACCGTATAGGTTGCTGTTCCGGTTACTGTTAGTACCGGATTAGGTATGGCCACATTGCTCAGCCCGTCTGCCGGCGACCATATATAACCTTCGCCACCACTGGCATTAAGCTGAATACTGCTGTTGATGCAGGCAAGCAGGTCGGGGCCGGCATTGGCAGCGGGCACCGGCTTTACAACAATATTTTGCAAAGCAGTATCTGTGCATGTATTATCGGCTATAAAAATGTATTCAAGAGGATAAGTGCCCACATTTTCATGCGAAGGAGAAAAAGCGCCGGACGAGCTCACTGCATTACCCGAAAAAAAGCCTGTACCTGATATTCCTGAAATTTCTTTTGCCTGGGTAATGGTAAAATCGGGATCATTATTGCAAACCGGCGGTATGGGATCGAATACTATTTTCGGGGAAGGCAATATAGTGAGACTGGCTGTTGAAGACACAAAGCCGCTGCTGCGGGTACAGCCCAGATCATTGCTATCTGTAATGGACAAAAGGGTATAGGTCTTGTTGCTGGTATTTACTGTATTGGGGATAGTGAAAGAGCCATCCTGCAGGCCGCTGACGGTAAAGGTTGAGCTGCCGTCGGTTAATGAGATCGTAAAAGGAGGCCTGCCTCCGGAAGAAGTAAACGTAAGGCGGGTGCTGTCGCCTTCGCAAGCAGTTCCTCCGCTAATGCCTCCCTGCGGAAGCGGACTGACATTGATGATCGCAACAGCACCGCCCGGGGAATTATTCGTGCATCCATTGGCGCTTTTGATTGATTGCAGTGTAAAACCGGTGGTGCTGTTTATTGGAACCGGGGTTGGAAAATAATCGTCGCTGTTCAAATTGGCAAGGGTATATACAGTAGACCCGTCGCTGTAGCTGATATCGAAGGGCGCCGAACCGTTGGTTGCAGTGAATCGCAGTTTGGCTGCATCTCCGGTACATATATTTTCACCGGTAAGTGTTCCTTCAGGCGGTGGATTAACTGTAAGGATAATGCGGTTGGATGATACGCGGCAGTTTGCAGAACTGATGTTTGATGATTCACCGGTCAGCATTCTGTATATAACAGTTCCTGATGCCGGTGCGGTTATATTTATCTGGAGCAAATTGGAATTGGGTATATCAGTCCAGGTATTGCCATTATCGATGCTGGATTGCCAAAGATAGGCCGGATTGGCATAGCTTCCCGAACTGCTTCCATACAAAGTGAGATTCGCTCCTCCACATACTGAACGGGAATCGGTTACCGCATTCATGTCGAATGAGGCTGTAGTAAGAGGCCCGCAAGGTCTGAATGTAATGTCATCAATCGCGAGGTCGTTGCCTGTATTGGCATTTCCGCCGGGGTTATTATTGGCCATCCGCAAAACCACTGTCGTTACATTTGGCGGAGTGGTAAAAAAGAAACCATATTGATTCCAGGTAAAGGTTGTATGTTGCCCGATCGGCCCTGTATTGTAAGATGCAAGCAAGGTTCCGTCCGTTTGTTCAATGCGGAAAGTAATGTCGGGATAAACACCTATTACCGATGCGGGATTCAATGCATTCGCTATCCATGCTGCAAATTCGTAGGTGGTGGAGCCGCAAAGATCATTCACGGTTTGTTTATAAAACTCGCCCGGCTGCTCGCTCGAATTATAAAAAGCCATATAGCCGTTATTGTCATCAGGCGTATGATCGGGCATGCCTGAAAACCAGGCGCTGTTATAGGGAACATTGTTCGTAATAGTATATTGCCCATCGATTGGAGTGGGATTGGCCGGATTGCCGCTTACAGATACATAATTGAGCGTTGTTGAAGCGCCGGGTACAATAGTCGATAGAGGCTGGCCCGGGTTATTACCGCTTCCAAAAGTTATGTTTATTACCGGGTCTCCAAGAGAACCTGTACAAAGAGATGAAGAGCAATCACTCACTACTATCTGTTTGCAATATGAAGTTTGAGTTGGAAGGCCTAGATCAACTAATAAGTTAATGTTATAAACCCCGGGATGAGGATAGTTTATAGGAGGAGGGTTTTGCTCATTGGAACCGGGAATATCGGAACAACCTGCAAAACGGATTCGGGTAAGAGTATTATTATTAACATTCGGAATAAAAGCATAGATGTCATTTCCAGCTCTAAAAAAATCTGATATCGAATGTGGAAAACTTAAATCTCCAATATTACCTAAATTGATTGCCTGGGGATCGGAAGCAACATCTGATCCGAAATTTAATTTAATCAAATCGTTGCTTTGCTCATTAACTACAAATCCATAAACACCGTCACAAACTGTAAAAAGAGATATATCTCTGGGATAGTCAAGTGTTCCTCCAGGATTGTCAATATTAACTCCTGTAGGGGTATTTAAAATAGAGGTTCCAAAACTAAGCCGGGTTAAGGAATTGGTTACTCTATTAGCAATAAAGGCGTACCAATTTTGGTTGTATTTTACAAAAGTAAAACCTGCAGGGTAATCAATATTTCCAATATTGCCAAGGTTAATGCCGGTAGGAGGATTAGTAAAATCCGGCCCAAAGCTAAGGCGAGTAATGGTATTGTCGTTTACATTAATAGCGAATCCGTAATAGTTGCCTCCTTCATTTGTGATGAACAAATCGTGTGGCAGATTCAGTCCTCCTACATTACCCCAATTGGTTGCTACCGGAGTATTGGCCAACGAATTTCCAAAATCAATTTTTATAATGCGGGGACTGGAATTAACAGTTTGATCTCCTCCTCCTACCATTATGGCTGTCCAATTGCCATTTACCCTTAGAAGTTGTATGCCTTCTGCCTGACGGGGCACAATTCCTCCGAAGTCGCCTAAATCCTCCGCAACAGGGGCATTAAGAAGGCTGTTCCCAAAATTAAGCCTGGTAATTCGACCATAAGTATAATTGACTATCAGACCATAGTAATTCTGATTGTCGTCTTGCTCATAACAGCCAAAAACAGGACTGGACAATATTCCATTTGGGTTACCTAAATTAATTGCTTCAGGAGTGGAGTTAAAGTCAGCAGCGCAAAAGCTCCAATAATAATTGGTTGCTCCAGTTGAAGTATTTTTAATCTGAACAGGTGAAT
>CAYYZJ010000073.1:0-4153 GCA_964475615.1 uncultured Flavitalea sp.
AACACGCGGAAAATGCTTTTGTCGCTGAACAATCCTTTCTTCTTTAAAGGAAGCGCAGGCGAAGGCATCGGCGGGCCGCATGCCGGCAAGGACATGATCTGGCCCCTGGGCGTCATCATGCGCGGGTTGACGAGCAATGACGATGAAGAGATCAGGTTCTGCATCAGGATGCTGAAATCCGCTCATGCCGGCACAGGCTTTATGCATGAATCGTTTCATAAGAACGATGCCACTAAATTCACGCGCAAATGGTTTGCCTGGGCCAATACTTTGTTCGGAGAATTTTTATGGGAGACTTATAAGAAGAAACCCGCACTGCTGGCCTAATGCCGTTTCCTGATATGGAACGCCCGCTTGAATGAATTGATGATATCGGCCGGAGCTCTTTTTGCCGGGCTCGAAATATTGCTTTTTCCCAGTTGATAATAGATGGTGCCGTCGTCGATCGCTGAATTGAACAATACGAATATGTCCTTTCTGCCGCTGCCGGAACTCACATATTCATTCTGCTTCATCTCCGTATTGGTTTTTTTATTCTGGATCAGCAGCAAAAAAGTATCGCTCCGGATATCTTCCAGCTTGAACTTGAACTTGCCCTTTGAATCGGTTTCCGTTTGGCTCTGTATGGGACTGATGATCTTTACCACGGCATCAACAGGGATCACCGTTTCTTTGGCCGAAGACACAAATCCGGATACTTCGGTAACCGACTTGCTTTTAAACTGATTGTATACCGTTATAGACAGGGTTATTACTGTTGCCGCAGTTGCCAAAGCCACCTTGCCGCTGCTGGACCACTTCTTTATTTTCTCCTTACTAAGCATAGTTTGGGCGCCTAATATACTAAAAATGCTATACATAACTGGTGGAACCACGCGTGCTGTCCGGCAAAATAGTTAACCCTAACTATTGCCCGTTCCTGGCTTTATCCCTAAAGCTGTCAAAATTTCAAACAGCCGAATGTCTTTTTTTCGGCGAGTGGCAGAATTAATGCCAGGGATGGCCAGTGGCACATAAGTTGGTAGCGATTTTTTTGGAATTAAATATGATCATGAACCATTAAAACTGAATTGCCATGAAATTTTTACTTGATCATTTTTTTCGCCGTGCATCCCTGTCCCTGAAAAAATGGACAAGCAAAATTTTTCATCCGTTTCATGATGATGGCAGTGATGACGAGTTCAATCACCCTTACATTATTTTTTAACCAAAAAATAAAAAGGAGGATAATATGACCAGCATCATTAAAAAAGAAAACGGCCGCCAGCCGGCCAGTTTTGGAAATGTGGTAGACCAGATATTCCAGAACAATCTTTCCCGTTTTTTTGACGATACGTTCTGGGGGTTCAACGGCCTGGAGCGCAACAGGATTCCGGTGAATATCCGGGAAACAGACAAGGAATATGAAATGCAGCTCGTGGCTCCCGGATTAAAGAAAGAGGATTTTCACCTGAATGTTACGGGCGATACGCTTACGGTTTCGTTCGAACACAAACAGGAAGAAGAAACCGGCAATGAAGGATGGCTGCAGCAGGAATTCCGCAAACAATCCTTCAGCCGCAGTTTCCAGTTGGGCGATACCATCGATACCAGGAATATCAAAGCGCGGTACGACAATGGCATACTTTACCTGGTGCTTCCTAAAAATGAAAAGAGCCAGAAGCTCTCAACTTCCATTAAAGTGGAATAGGTAAGATCGTGTTTTGCTGAGGGAGGAGCCATTCCTCCCTTTTGCATGATCATCTTTTTGCCTGAGCCGCTCTACGCAGTTGGCCAGCGCGCGGAATACATGATAGGTGCCTTTCCAGATCTGGCCTTTCAGGGCTGTTTTCATTTCGGGCTGCTTGTCCAGTCCGCCGGGATACCAGTCGCCATGCTCATGATCTATCAGGAAAGTCTGCACATAAGACCATAGTTTTTCGAACTTTTGAAAATAGTGCATGGTATCGTCCGGAAAATAGCCGGCCATCAGCAGCAGGGAATTCAATCCTTCTGCCTGCGCCCACCAGTTCTTGGTATCGGCAAGAATGCTGATCGTATCGCTGCCCTTGAAATAATAGCCTTCATCATAAAAGCCGCCGGCCTTATCGTCCCATCCGTTCTTCAATGCATGATCCACCATTCTTTTTCCTGCCGATAAGGTCAGCGTATCGTGCTTTATTCCCAGCGCCTGCGAAGCTTCGAGCATCAGGTAGGCCGTTTCCACATTATGGCCGAAAGAAACATAATCGAGGTTGTGGTGCTTTTCGATCACTTCCCTCGACGAATCTTTTACCGATACCGGCGTCCAGTCCGGCTGAAAGAAAAGAATGAGATAACCTTGTTTGGTGCTGATGGTATCGCGGATGAGGAAAAGCATTTCCTGCAGGCGCTCGCGCATCAGCGGATCGGGCCAGACCTTATACAATTGTGTGAAGGCTTCGAGCAGATGGATGGAGCTGTTCTGGTCTTTGTAGCCGGTTTCTGCAGTAATAGGCATCGAGGCCGTTCTTTTCACCGGAGTGCCGTCTCTTTCGAGATGCTGGAAATAGCCTTTGTACACGGGATCGTGCGCATGGGCGTCGAGCCAAAGGAATGCTTTCCGGGCCAAATTCAATGCACCGGTATCGCCGGAGCATTCATAATAAGCAGCGAGCCCATAGATGCCGAATGCAATGCCATAGGAGATCTTCTCTCCCATCGGCGTTTGTTTTACATTTCCTTTCCGGTCGACCAGCGTATAAAATCCGCCGTACTCTTTATCCCACATCACATCCCGTAAAAATAAAAACCCATGCCGGGCCGCAGCCTTGTACATGGGTTGATCGGGATAAAGCTCGGCCGCTCTTGCAGTAGACCATATATGCCTGGCCTGCGTAACAATAAATTTATCCTGCTGCGGAGCCTGTTGAAAATCGTAAGTGAACGTGCTCAGGAAGCCGCCGTACTCTTTATCGACACACCGCGGATACCATTTGTTGAGCAGCTCATGGTGAATGGAATATTCCATTTGATCGGCGATCCGGTCTTTCTGTGCATATAAACGGCTCCCTGCACACAATGAAATAAGGAGATAAAGCCATTTCATCATTTATTGAAAACTTATTTTTCTTTTAACCCCTTTGCTGTTTTCAATTTCGGCATCCGCTGCATTTTTTCCGATTGCCAGGAATTTGCCGGACTGGGATAAAAAGGATGAACCGTTATAAAATTCCTCTTTCTGGATCCTGCCATCTTTAAAATGGATGACCGCACTGATATCATCGGGATTTAACTGCAGCAGGTTCAATGTTGTTTTGAGCTCATATAGTTTTAGCGGGCCCCGGTTCTGGCTGGCGGCAACCAGATAATTTCCCGAGCTGCTTCTCAGCTTCACCAGGGCCTTGCCATTGCCTGGAATACAGATGCCGCTTTCCAGGATAGACAATGGAGTAAAGCCGTCGGAACCATCACCCTTCAACAGCAAACCGTTCAAGGCATCATAGCGGCCTGTGCCCACTTCCGTGCCGTAATCATTTCCATTTATCAGCACATCCAGGTTGCCGTCGCCGTCGAAATCATCTGCCAGCATGCCGTTGATCGCCGATACCTGGGCCTGCAAGGGCAAAGGTATTAATTTGAACTTGCCGTTGCCGTCATTCCGCAAATAGCAGGACTGAAGCGTATTTGCCTGCAACCGCAGGGCGCCCTGGCGTTGCGCAGGCGTCAGCACTTCATCCATTGTGGCGAGCGCAAAAGGCCTGTACGTGGCAAATCTGGTTTTTATGGCCGGCAATTGCCTGGCAATATCATCCCTCGAGTGTGCAGGAAATTCTTTTTTTACGCCGTTCGCATCAGGCAAAAAAACAGACGGTATGGAAACATAGGTTCCGCTGTTATTGAAATCTTTTGCAGTAATGGATACGGGATATTCATCGCTCGCTTTATAAAATGTGTTGAGGCCAACATTCCCGACAATATAATCTGTTCTGCCCGTATGCCTGAAATCGCCCGCCACTATCGAGCTCCACCACCCTGTTTTATTACCGATACCGGAAGCAGCGGTAACATTCCTGAATCGTCCATTTTCATTTTTAAAGAAAGTGACGGGCATCCATTCTCCAATGACAATAAGATCGGTTTGACCATCGCCGTCAAAATCAGTGAACAGCGCATCGCAGACCATACCGATCTT
>CAYYZJ010000074.1:0-6019 GCA_964475615.1 uncultured Flavitalea sp.
TATAGATCTGGTCGCTTTTGAGGTTCTCATCCTTGCCGAGATGATCCCAATGCGCGGTATAGATGATGTATTCATCCTTTCCTTTCGGATCGCTTCCTCTCAGTAATGCACATACGTTTTTTGATTGAACGGGTCTTATCGTGTTTTTGATATTGAAACTCACGGTTGCATTCAGCGGAACCGGTTTGAATGCTTTGGTAGCAGCCTGTTTTTTCAGCTCGTCGAAATCCTTTCCGCAGGCAGCAAACAATTCCTTTACCTTATCTGCTTTTATCCATGATTCCACGTTAACACGGTAAGCGGTATTGTTCTTATCGAGAATATCGAAATTTTCATGGCCCCAGCTTCCGGTCACCACTTCAAAAGGATAGCCTGCAGGGCCTGTTTCATGAATGATGATAGCAGCAGCCGCGCCTTTTTCGCTGGCGATCTCGTATTTATATGTCCATCTCCCATAATACGTCATTGCTTTGCCTTTGAACATTTTATTATCCAGCTTCGACGGATCGGAAGGATCGGGAATCGGCGGATCGTTGACGAGCATAACGATCGTCTTTCCTTTTACATCCACGCCTTTATAATCGTCCCATCCGTATTCAGGCGCAACAATGCCATAGCCTACAAATACCAGGTCGGACTGCGTTACATCGATCTCAGGTGCATTCTTTCTTGAAACGGCAACATAATTATCCGGGAACTGCAAAGAGATCTTTTTATCACCCACAGTAAAAAAAGCACTGGCATCCGATTTGTAGCCGTACAAGGGAACTTCCTGTACATAAGTGCCGTTGGGATTGCCGGGCCCGAGGCCAATTTGCTTAAACTGGCCGCTGAGATAATTTACCGTAAGCGTTTCGCCCCTGCTGCCAGGCGCACGGCCTTCAAATTCGTCGGAAGACAATACTTTAATATAATTCAACAGGTCGGCGCCTTTGATGCCGTTCAACGCATTGCTCTGTGAATATGCGCCGGCAGACAGGCATAGTATAAAACAAAAAATAAATACGGCCTTCATGATCTTTTTTTATAGATCAATGTTATGGTAAAATTTTAAATTGCAAAAATGTTACTATGGAATACAGACAACCTGGAAACCCGGGCCTGAACGTTTCCGCCATCTGCTTCGGCGCCTGGGCCGCCGGAGGATGGATGTAAGATGCAACACGCCTGAAAACAATTAATTGCTATGGATCTTCAACTCAACAATAAAACAGCCTTGATATCGGGCTCAACGGCAGGTATCGGTTTTGCAATAGCCAAACAATTATTGCAGGAAGGAGCTACCGTATATATCAATGGCAGAACGGCCGACAGGGTGCAGGCCGCCATCAAAAAACTGAAGCACGAAACTTCAAGCTCCAGTGTATTTGGCCTGGCTGCCGATTTTTCCAAAGCGGAAGAAGTGAACCAGCTCATTGCAGAAATCCCTTCAGTGGATATTCTCATCAATAACCTGAGCATTTTTGAGCCGAAAGCGTTTATGGATATCAGTGATGCCGAATGGCTGAATATTTATGAGGTGAATGTGCTCAGCGGCATCCGCCTGTCGAGGCATTATTTTCCCCAGATGCTTAAAAAGAATTGGGGGCGGATCATTTTCATCTCCAGCGAATCGGCCATCAATATTCCGCAGGAAATGATCCATTATGGAATGACGAAAACAGCACAGTTGGCCGTCAGCAGAGGACTGGCCGAACTGACCCGCGGCACCAATGTAACGGTGAATACCGTATTGCCCGGGCCCACACACTCCGAAGGCGTCGAGGCTTTCCTGGAAAATGTGGCCAGGCAGCAGCAGAAATCGAAACAAGAAGTAGAGAACGAATTTTTTCAATCCCTGCGTCCAACCTCATTGCTGCAACGTTTCGCTTCAACGGCAGAAATCGCCAATCTGGTCACTTATCTTGTTTCTCCGCTCGCTTCGGCAACCAACGGTTCGGCCCTGCGGGTGGATGGCGGTGTAGTGAAGACGATTGTTTAATGTGCGGATGTGCGAATGGCTAATGTGCGAATGAGGAAATTTACGATTAGAAAAGCTGCCAGGCATAACAGCATTCGCACATTCGCAAATCAGCCATTCGCACATTAAACTAACGGTAACTTATATCCGTTAAAATATTCCTTGGTAAGATATTGTTCGTTGATCTTTTCGTCGGTGAACTTTCCTGCTTCCTTGTCCCATACCAGCTTCTGCCCGCTGCGGAATGTGATATTGCCCAGTTGTGCAACGGTGGCCACGTGAGCGCCGGCCTCTATCGGGCAATGCAGGTCTTCTGCCTTGCGCGAACGCACGGCGCCGATAAAATTCACCATGTGTGCATCGAGGCCGTTATTGGAAGGCTTGATCAAAGGCCTGCCGATCTTGTTCTTGCTGCGTGGCTCATCCATCACTTCCCATCCTCCGCGGCTCACCACCAGTGTGGCATTATTGCCGATAAAGGCAATGCCGTGATCGCGGCCATAAGAGCCGAGACCGATACCCATGGCATGATCCCAGACCAGGTTGAAATGATCGAACTCATAGAGCGTGGTCAGCGTGTCGGGTGTTTCCTGTGCCAGGTCGGGATAGGCGAACCTGCCGCCCAATGCACAGATGGATTTCGGCACATCGGCTTTCATGCCGAGCAATCCGTAATCGAGCAGGTGCACGCCCCAGTCGGTCATCAGTCCCCCGGCATAATCCCAGAACCAGCGGAAATTGAAATGAAAGCGGCTTGCATTGAACGGCTTTTTCGGTGCAGGGCCCAACCATTGCGCATAGTCCACACCGGGAGGAGGCGCCGAATCGGGGCGTACGATATCGGGCTTCATCCAGTCCTGGTAACACCAGACCTTCACCGTGCGGATATTTCCTAACTGTCCCGAGTAAACGAAATCCAGGGCATCCTGGAAATGCTGCTGGCTGCGCTGCCACTGGCCGCATTGCACCATGCGGTTGTATTTTTTGCGGGCAGCCACCATGGCCCTGCATTCGCCGATGGAATTGCCCACGGGTTTTTCTACATAAACATCCTTGCCCGCTTCGCAGGCATGGATCATGATCAGGGCATGCCAGTGGTCGGGAGTGCCGATGATTACGGCGTCGATATCTTTGCGGTCGAGCACCTGGCGGTAATCGCCATACGTCTTTACTTTGGAAGCGTCTACATTCAGCTTGGAGAGGTCGGCCATTCTTTTGTCGAGCACATTCTTATCTACATCGCACAAGGCAACCAGGTTTACCCCCGGCACTTTCAACGCCGCACTGAGATCGGCCCAGCCCATGCCGTTGATGCCGATGGCTGCAATATTGACCTGGTCGGCAGGAGAAACCCATTTGCGGATGGCTGCAAAAGAGCGTTTATCCATGGCCGAAAGCAGTAAGGCTCCTCCGGCAAGAACGGAAGATCGTTGCAAAAAAGAACGGCGGTACATATCGCGGATTTTAGGATTGAAATGATTTCGGGGATTGGATTAAGGCAGGCTTGAAGCTGTTGCCGGCTGCATTAAAATATTTTTTTTGAGATAGTCGAGGCTTTTGGCGATGCTTTCATATACCGGAATCTTCACCTGGTCCTGCTCAACGAAAAAGTATTGCATGCCGGATAATTTTTTGTATTTGAATATCTCCTTGTAATCGATGATGCCGCTGCCGACTTCGGTGAACGAATGGTCGGGAGTATTGTCCATGTCTTTTACATGCCACATCTTGATCCGTCCCGGATTGGATTTGATAAGCTGGATGGGATCCATGCCTGCTTTCTTCGCCCAATAAATATCCATCTCGAAATTCACCAGCGCGGGATCGGTTTCTTTCAAAAAAATATCGAATCCTGTCTTGCCATCGCCCCAGTCCTTGAATTCAAAATTGTGATTGTGATAAGCCAGCTTCATGCCTGCATTCTTTACGAGCTGACCTGCCTTGTTCAGTTTTTCTGCGAGCTTTTTATAATCATCCAGGCTGGCGCGCATGTTATCGGTAAGATAAGGGATGGTAAAGAACTCATGCGAAAGTTTGGTGGAATCTTCTATTGCTTTTTTCAGCTCATCCTCATCGCCCTTGGCCAGGTAATCGAAAACAGTATAGTGTCCGCTGGGAGTTTTAAGGTCATGCTGTTTAAGGAGCGCAGCAAAATCGGCGGGGGATAGCCCAAAGAACTGACCGGCATGGTATCCGAACACTTCCACGGAATTATAGCCGATCTCCGCTATTTTGGCGATGGTTCCGCTAAGGTCTTTGCCTACCTGCTCGCGGAGCGTGTAAAGCTGGATGCCTATCAATTGTTTCTGTTTAAACCATTCAGAAGGATCGATCATCAGAGCTGTGGAGGCCAATGAGATTTGCTTGAGGAAACCGCGGCGTGTTGGCATATAATCGTTTTGAACGATGAAATTACAGAAAATGTGGAAATATGAAAAATGTGGAAATGAGAGTGCCATTAAACGGTTTCCCATTCCCACATTTTTCACATTTCCACATTTCCACATTAATTAATTCGCATACACCCCATAATACCCCGCTCCCAGCAAAGCGGTTTTGGGATTCAGTATGATCCTGATCGGGACTTTTTTCACCAGGGTCTGCATACGGTCGCAATCGAGAAAATTATTATAGAAAACATTTTTCTGTAGCAGCGATGATATCTTGGGAGGGATGCCGCCGCCCAGGTATAATCCCGAAGTGGCTTTTATCTTCAACACCAGGTTGCAGGATTCGCGGGCAAGATAGCGCACGTACAATTGCATGGTTTCAATGCAGACGGGGTCTTTTTCTTCCAGCGCCGATTCGCTGATGATGGCGGAGGGGTCGCCATCCCTGAATGCATCCTGCAGCCATTCGGCCTCTGGCCTTTTCTTTTCATCGCAGAGGAAACGGTAAATATCATGGATGGCCGGGCCGGCGATCACTTTTTCCCAGCTAACGATCTCATATTTGGTTTCAAGATATTTATATAATTCGATATCGAGTGCGGTGCGGGGACTGAAATCGGAGTGCCCTCCTTCTGTGGGAAAAGGATGATACTGCTGACCGTCCCAGAACAATCCTGCTTCTCCCAGTCCGGTGCCGGGAGCGATGATGGCCATATTGCCGGCGCTGGCTCCGCTGCCCTGGTGAATTGTGATGAAGTCGTTGCCATTCAGTGCAGCCAGTCCATAGGCAGTAGCTTCCAGATCGTTGATCATGAATATTTCCTGCACACCGGTTTTATTGCGGATGTCTGCGCTGTCCATGGCCCAGGATAGATTCGTGATGTCCACTTTCCCCTGCAAAACAGGGCCGGCCACTCCCAGGGATATGCGGTTGGGTTTTACATCGGGGTTTGCCTGGAGAAACTCTTCAAGGATATCTGTCCCGGAACTGTATTTTGAAGAGTGATAAGTGGCTTCGAGTGTGCAGTTTACTTCATTGGCATTGGCATTGGCCTTAAATATGGCGAGATTGGTCTTGGTTCCCCCAACATCTCCTGCAAGAATCGTTATGGTTTTACTGGATAACGCCGATTTGTTCGGAAAAGCCATTGGAATTGTCGATTGCTCTTTCATGATATATTTTTAAGAGGGTCGAATTTACAGATTTATGCATTGTGAAGAACAGGAGACTAAGTGTTTCTATGTACCCACTTTGTGGTATTGTCAAAAGCCCTGATTTAGCCTTACCTTTACAATGCAGTTAGTGAATGGTTTTGGCCAGGGCAGCGCAAGCTGCCCTTTTTATTGCAATAAAATAGCCCGGGTAGAAACCCAGGCCATTGAAAAAAACTTCAGTTATTGGGATTATTATAACGTCTGTTCCGGGTATTTTATTTTGTGGAACTGTGGTCGTAAATCAACGATGGAGAGTAGTATTTTTCACAGTGTGGTGCAGGTGATAAAACCAAACGATGCTCAACATCCGATGCAGGTTTATTCAGCATTTATCAATACTGTTGCAGGTTACAGCGGATGGGGAAGTCTTTAATTTTTCTGCTGTCAGGTTCGAGGCATGTTAATTGATGAACCTGATTGCGATCAAGCAGAGTTAGAATTAGATAGGCCTGAA
>CAYYZJ010000075.1:0-4442 GCA_964475615.1 uncultured Flavitalea sp.
TAACCAGGTATTATGATTCCGCCTCGAATGAACTTACCGGCAAGCGGGATATCATCAACACCTATGTCAATGCCAATTCCAGCTATACCGTCGGTGCAGAGCTGACGGCCGTGAACACATTGACCAAGTGGTGGGATATCACTACCAATGTAAACCTCTATCAATCCAAGATCAATACGGATAATATCAATCAGCAATCGCAGGATGCATTGTGGAGCTGGTTTGCCAAGGTGAACACGAATTTCAAGCTGCCGGCGAAACTGAAACTGCAGGTAACGGGCATTTACCAATCGAAGACCAACCTGCCGGTGAATACGAACAGCGGACAGATGGGCCCTCCCGGCATGGGTGGTGCGCAGAGCGCTTCGCAGGGATATATCGCACCCTTCTGGGCTGTTGATGCTGCGATCAGCAGGAGCTTTTTCAAGAATGACGCCGGCATGGTCAGTGTATCCATCAGCGATATCTTCCGCTCACGCTGGTCGAAGCAACATTCTTCGAGCGATCTGTTCATACAGGATTATAACCGCCTGCGCGATCCGCAGCTCGTACGCGTGAACTTCACTTACCGTTTCGGCAAGATGGACGTAACCTTGTTCAAGCGAAAGAACATGAACAGTTCCGGAACGCAGGATGCGATGCAGGGAATGCAGTAAAGCAAAGCAATTGATAAAGCCCGTCTCGTTTAAGGCGAGGCGGGCTTTGTTTTTTAATAGCTCAATCCGAATCCAAACTTATACAGCGGATCTTTTGAATCGTAAGGAACGTCTTCTTTCTGGTTGTGCACGGCTTCCATGGAAGAAGGCAGTTCAAAAGGCAGATGGCCTCCTGGTTTGTATTTACCGAAAACCACATCCAGCACAGCGGCATCGCTGGCGCCGAAATCGGCAAGCAATCCCTTGGCTTTGGCGCTGATCTCGGGGATCACGGCAGGGCGGTCGAGGTTGATGTCGACGATCGCCGGAACGGCATCGAGCAGTTGCAGGATGCTGTCTTTTTCGGCCCCTTTGAAATCGAGATCGCCGTGATGGAACATCCTGGCCATTGGGATATCGGATTCAACAGGATAGAAAGGCGTGTTCAATCTTATGATGGCGATATCCGCTTCCTGAGGGTTGCTTACAACGGTTCCATACTGCGCGGCGGTTTGCGGGTTTATATTTTTTACATAAATCTTCAGCTTGCCCTGTTGCAGGGGCAACCGGTGCGCATCGTTCTTCAGCAGCGTGATGGCCCTGCGCTGGGCTTCTTCACCGGCTTTTACAAATTCGGGCTTGCCGACGATGCCGGTTGCTTTCTCTGCATCGATAAAGGGATTGTCGAAAAGACCCAGTTCAAATTTTTGTCTCAGCAATCTTTTCACTGATTCATCGATGCGCTGTTCGCTGATCTTTCCTTCCTTAACGAGCTTAACGACCAATTCGGGAGTGCTTTCGCCCCCAAACTGGTCGACCCCTGCATCGATTATTTTTTTCACCCGGTCTTCTTCACTTAAATTTTCAACGCCCCAGGCGCGGGCAGGCCATACCACCGGGCCGATATGGGCATCGGTCACCAATCCCCAGTCGGTGCAGACCACTCCGTCGAAATGATATTTGTTACGAAGCAGTCCGGTGATGATGTCTTTGTTATAGGAAAAGCCTACATTCTCGCTGGTCTGATCCATGGGCACGCCGTAATAAGGCATGATGGCTGCAGTATGCACTTTGAAGGCGGCTTCAAAAGGAATAAGATGATAGTTGAAATTTTTTCCCGGATAAACCTGTCCTTTCTGAAAAGGAAAATGCGGATCGAGCCCTTCCTTCTGCGGGCCGCCGCCGGAAAAATGCTTGGTCATGCAGGCCACGCTGTTAGGGCCGAGCTGTTTGCCCTGGAAGCCGAGTATGTATGCCGAGATCAATTTGGCGGAGAGGTTGGCATCTTCGCCGAAAGTGCCTGAAATGCGCGGCCAGCGCGGCTCTGTGGCCAGGTCGGCCATAGGGTGCAGGGCCTCGCGAATGCCTACGGCAAGATATTCCTGGCGGGCAATATCGCCGAAGTCCTGCATCAGCTTTTCATCGCCGATGGCGGCAAATCCCAGTTGCTCGGGCCATTGGGAAAAGCTGTTCGAGTTCATGGCAAATATATTGTTGCTGAATGCATGGCGCGGGTCGGAGGCGATGGTGATGGGAATGCCGAGACGGCTTTGTTGCTCTGCAAATTGCTGCATGCTGTTATACCAGGCGGCCAGCGCTTTGGCACCGGGAACCTGCCACAGATTGAAATGATTCATCTTTTTGCCGGTAACCAGCTTGAGGGCATTGGGAACAAAGGCAAACATGCCGGTGGAGGGTTTGTCTTCGATGCTGCCGTCGTCGTTCACTTTGGCGCCGTTGATGAACATCATGCCGGCTTTTTCTTCCAGCGTCATTTGTTTCAGGATGTCGTTGATGCGGGTTTCGACAGGCTGGCTGATATCTTCATAGGGATCCAGCTTTCCGTTCTTGTTCAGGTCGCGGAACGATTTTCCGTTGATGGTTTTCAGCAGGGACGAATAGCGGTAGCATGCTGCGGGAAGATCGCCGGGGGTATTGTTGTTCCAGGAGATACTGGCCAGCAACAAAGCCATGGCCGGCAAAAGCAATCGTTTGGCGGGCATAGTAGTTATTTTTTGTTTTTTAATGCGTCATTGAGACACAATAAAAGTAGATTATTTCGAGAGAATAAAAAAACGAAGAGAAAGCTAAGATTATTAGCAGATAAGGTAATTTGGATTTATTTCGTAGCTTAGGCTTTTAGTATTGATTTTCCGAGGTCAAGACTGCAATTTTTTAAAGGAGAATCTTGCTCTGGCTCAAAGAGAATATTCCTCGTGCTGTTCGGCAGGGAATTATTTAATAACTCTTTCTCCCATGACCCACCGATGAAATCTCTTTTTACCACCGCCTTGCTGCTGTTAAGCTCCGTTATTTTTGCCCAAACCGAAAGCGTTTACCTCCATCTCGACAAATCCGTTTGCTATCCCGGCGATACGATCTGGTTTCGGGGGTATTTATTCGACAACGACGGGCCGACAGACATCAGCACCAATCTGATCGTTGAGCTCTGGCAGGATTCATCCAGTCTTTTTGCAAGAAAAACATTCCCCGTCATCAATGGGGCAAGCCTCGGGCAGATAGAGATCCCCAAACGGCCCGGGCTGTACTGGCTCAGGGCTTTTACCCGGTATGGGTTTGCCCATCAGGTGTTCCTGCAATCCGTTACGGTTTGCGATGCGGATCATCCCATCGTCACCAGAAAGCTTTCCTATTTCAAGGATGCATGGGCAGTGGATACCGGCGGCATTTCTATTGTAGCCAACAGCCTTAAAGGAATTTCCTGCCTGATCAATCTGGCAGACAGCAGCAAATATGCCAACCAGGATTTTACATTGTCGGTTACGCATTACGGTTTGCCTTATGCAGATTGTGCATTCAGGCTGCTTCCGCACAGGCAAAAAAGCATCACGCTGCCTACCGGCGCCACCCACGGTTATCTCGATCTTGAATTTTGCAATCACGATACCATTGTGGCAAAAGGCTCCCTTCCCGTGCATGGCGAAAAGGTAAAAACGGAGCTGATCAGGGACGGAGGCTCTTACCGCTTCGAGATCCAGGATACAGTCAACTGGACCTGCTCCGTATCCGTTACCAATGCAGACATCCCATATCCGGCAATGAGCATAGATGATGCGCTATCGCCGACCTATATCTCTACAGACAGCGCCGACAATTCCTATCTGCATTTTACCGGCTATGCAAGCTGGAAGCAGAAGAAATTAACGAATACGGAGTTCGTTGCCATGATGCAAAAAGATTCCGCGATCAATATGCGGGTAGTGAATATTGATTCTGCCGGAAGATTTGTGTTGAACAATATGTATTTCTTTGATACTGCATGGCTGCACTTCCAGTTGAACAAGATCAGCACGGGATGGGATTATTCCAAAGACATCAAGCTGGATATTGCGCCGGGGAATTATCCAAAGTTTACCCCTCCCGACAGTTCCAAATATTATTTCGATACGGTGGGGTTCCATCCGGTGTTTATTGCAACGGAATACGATACGCTGAAATACATGAAACCCGTTACCGTGAAGGCGAAAGTGAATGACAGGATGGATAAAGTGTATACGACAGGTTTGTTTTCAGAGCCCACCCCTCTTTCGTATGATATGCGCGATGATTACGGCATCAAGCATGGATATTTTGGAGATGTCTGGGGTTTTTTGAAAGCGCACTGTCCGGGTTTTACATTATGGGTAAATGATGTGCCCAAGGTAAATGGAAAGGATGTGGTCATTTATGTTGATGAACAATTGCTTAACTGGAAGGATGTGGTAAGATATAAACTTATTGATTTCGCTTATATGAAAGTGTTTACTGATTTTTGGGTTGATGACAGTTATACTGCCAGGTCGATAT
>CAYYZJ010000076.1:0-1576 GCA_964475615.1 uncultured Flavitalea sp.
AAATCATTTTTCAGATTCAGCAACTGCTGGCGGATATTGGCACTGTCGCCGGAAGTAGGCGCTGCATTGAAAGCAACATAAGAAATGCCCCGGGTTTCTTCCTGCCGGTACTGATCCTTGTGTTTGTTGATGTAATCTTCAATATCATTATCGGTTACTTTAACCAATGAATCCGACGCAGTAGTATATGGGATGCTGACATAAGAAATGGAAGCGATCTGGCTGTTGTCGGCATTCGATTTTTCGATCATCCATTTGGGAATATACACGCTGTTGGCAATCAGTGAAAGATATTTTTCTCTTTGCCTGGATTTGATGATCTGCGGAATGCCTTCCTCAAAAAAATTCCTGGCCTGTTCGTAATTCTTATCGCTTTTTCTGTTGCCTTTGTAGATTGTCCTTAACTGGTTGATGGTAGATGCGGCAGCCTGGGCATCGAACACACCTGTCTTGGGATCGGTAAAGGATTTTTTGATCTCTGGTATGGCATTGGGGCCTACAAGCATATCATTCAGCTCCTTGTCGGTTACCGTAAGATGAAGTTTTTTATAAAGGTCTCCCAGCACCACATCTTCCACGAAAGAATTCCATACGCCTTCACGGATGTTCTGTTGCATCAGTTCATTGACCGGATAACCCTGGGCCTTGTATTGCTCTTCCTGCTGAGTGATCCTTTTTTGAAACTGAATATATTCGAGCTTCTCTCCATTCACCACAGCTACGGTATTGGAGCTGCCGAATAAGCGGCTTCTTCCTACAAATGCATCCATAAGCAGAAAGCCGATCAGGCTCAAAGCAATCAGACCAAAAACAAGCCAGGCAGCCTTGTCGCGGATTTGCTGAATAATAGACATATATAAAGTATCTGCGATTTTTTAAACGGATGGCAAAAATAGGGTAAAATTGATTATGAACAAATTGTGGAAAATCGCACAAAACATCCGGCTGTTCTGCATTTCAACTGTGCAGATCGGGAGTTTTGCAGATTTAATAACTTTGCTTTTCCGGAAAACAGTAACATGAGCTGGTTTTCCGTGAAACGCTAACTAACAGCGATCTCTTAATAATTCCTTAACGCAGTGAATAACCGGCCTTGCAGAATCCGTTTTATTGTGTATGGATTGAAGATAATTTATTCAGCAATCCTGTTTTTGAAGAAGTGCGTTTACAAATCCTGGTTTATTCCGGCCCGGTAAACATTGCCGATGATAAATTGTTTCCAGACCGTTTTTTATTCCACAGTAGTGAATAAACGCAGGGAATATCGATCAAATCAGGGAACCCGGTTGTTAAACAGTTGTGGAAAGAAGTGGATAAGCAAGGCTTTTATAATTTCCAAGCTTTGCTGCAAATTATTTTCCACTATTCACTGAACTAATAGTAATAGATATTTATAAAAATATTGTATTAAATAATTATTATGGAACTTATGAACATTGCTCAGGCGCGAAGCAATATTCAGAAAAAAGGTTTTCTGGACATTGAAGTGGATGCCGGTCTGGACCTGTTTCAGGAGATCGAACGCCTGAAGCAGGAAAAGAATGCCATTGTGCTGGCCCATTATTACCAGGAGCCG
>CAYYZJ010000077.1:0-2051 GCA_964475615.1 uncultured Flavitalea sp.
TCCCGATTCAGGTTTGGCGATTCACGTTCAGCCATTATCTTTGCGCTGAAAAAATTTTTTCCGTCTATGCCGTATTTATTCACTTCTGAAAGTGTTTCCGAGGGCCATCCCGATAAAGTGGCCGACCAGATCTCCGATGCCCTGATCGATCATTTCCTTGCTTTTGACCCCCAATCCAAAGTGGCTTGCGAAACCCTGGTCACTACCGGCCAGGTAGTGCTGGCAGGCGAAGTAAAATCGAGAGCTTATCTGGATGTTCAGGAAATCGCCCGCGGCGTGATCCGCAAAATCGGATATACCAAGAGCGAATATATGTTTGAAGCCGATTCCTGCGGCATATTCTCTGCCATCCATGAGCAGTCTTCCGATATTAACCAGGGCGTTGATAGAAAGAAGCGGGAAGAGCAGGGCGCTGGCGACCAGGGCATGATGTTCGGCTATGCAAGCAATGAAACGCCCGATTACATGCCGCTTGCACTCGACCTCGCTCATAAGATACTGCTCGAGCTCGCTGCACTGAGAAGAGAGAACAAACAGATCAAGTATCTGCGCCCCGATGCCAAGAGCCAGGTTACTCTTGAATACGACGACAACAACAAACCGGTCAGGATCGATGCCATCGTGGTTTCTACCCAGCATGATGATTTCGATACTGAGGCCAAGATGCAGGAGCGGATCAGGAAAGACATCATCAATATCCTCATCCCGCGCGTAAAGCAGAAATATAAAAAATACGCCCATATCTTCAACGATAAGATCAAATATCATATCAATCCCACCGGCAAGTTCGTGATCGGCGGGCCGCATGGCGATACCGGGCTTACCGGCCGCAAGATCATTGTAGATACGTATGGCGGAAAAGGCGCTCATGGCGGAGGCGCTTTCAGCGGAAAAGATCCTTCCAAGGTAGACCGCAGCGCAGCTTATGCCACCCGCCATATTGCCAAGAACCTCGTTGCTGCAGGTGTTGCCGATGAAGTGCTGGTTCAGGTTTCCTATGCCATCGGCGTGGCCGAGCCCACTTCCATCAACGTGAATACATTCGGCACCGCCAAAGTGGATCTTACCGACGGAGAGATTGCCAAACTAGTGTCAACGCTGTTCGATATGCGTCCTTATTTTATTGAACAGCGCCTCAAGCTGCGTAATCCCATTTACAGCGAAACAGCAGCTTACGGCCACATGGGAAGGCAGCCGCAGATCGTTGAAAAAACGTTCGTTTCGCCCGAAGGTAAAGTGGTAAAGAAAAAAGTGGAGCTGTTTACCTGGGAAAAGCTGGATTATGTGCCCAGGGTCAAAAAGGCATTCGGCTTGAAATAATCAACATAAAGTGATCAACTCATCCCGCCCCAGGCGGGATTTTTTTGTTTTCGGAGCATGAATGAATCGAAAAATCCATGGACGGTCGTTTCGCAGAAAACGGTGTATGACAACCGCTGGATCAGCGTCACTGAATTTGACGTGATCAATCCATCGGGAGGAGAAGGCATTTACGGCACCGTGCATTTCAAAAATGCTGCCGTAGGCGTGCTGCCATTGGATGAAGACCTGAACACTTACCTGGTAGGGCAATACCGCTTTCCGCTCGATGCATACAGTTGGGAGATACCTGAAGGAGGCGGCGATCCGGCAGATACCCTGGGCGCTGCAAAGCGCGAGCTGCTGGAGGAAACCGGACTTGTTGCCGCCGAATGGAGCGAGCTGCTGGAAATGCATTTGTCCAATTCCGTTTCCGATGAATATGCCATTGTTTACCTGGCCAGAAAGCTGGAGCAACGTGAACCCATGCCGGAAGAAACCGAACAGCTTTCATTAAAGAAAATTCCTTTTGAAGAAGCATACCGCATGGTAGAGCATGGGGCCATCACGGATTCGATATCGGTAGCCGCTATTCAGAAAGTGAAGCTGATGCTGATGCAGGGCCAGCTCTAAATGCAGGATCAATGAAAAAAACATCTTTGATAATAGGCCGTCAGCCGCTGATCGAAGCGATCGGTTCAGGACGCCCGATCGACAAGATATTTTTTCAGCGCAATGTGAGCGGCGAATCG
>CAYYZJ010000078.1:0-2910 GCA_964475615.1 uncultured Flavitalea sp.
TTGGTGCAATACATGGACCTGCAGCAGGTGATCGATCATGTGTTGAGCGAAGCGCAGGTTCCTTTGTTCGTCATGCTCGACGGCATTACCGATGTGCGCAATATCGGCGCCATTGCCCGCACTGCCCTTTGCTGCGGGGCGCAGACATTGATCATTCCCGATAAAGGGGTAGGCGCTTTGAATGAGGAAGCCCTGAAATCCTCTGCCGGCGCGCTGGAAGCCATTCATGTTTGCCGCGTGAACAGCCTGCTCAAGGCCCTGGACGATCTGCATCTTAACGGCATCCGCGTTTTTACCAGCGAGATCGATGCCGGCAAAAAAGTTTTCGAGCTCAATTTCAGGGACCCCTGCTGCGTGATCATGGGTAGTGAGGACAAAGGCGTGCAGCCTCATCTGCGAAAAGCGGCCGATGAACATTTCTCCATTCCCATGGCAAGCAGGTTCGATTCTTTTAATGTTTCTGTGGCAACAGGGATTGTGTTATATGAAGCATTGAAGCAGAGAATGTAAAATGATGAACGATAGCTCAATCTGCAGTTTGTCTCCCATATATTTTTTCCAGCACAGACAATTGCATTTTTTTAAATCTTTCCCTTTTCCCATGAATCACGAATCTTTTGAAGGAAAGAGCGCCGGCAATGATTCCGATTACGCTTCCAGTCATAACTTTTTCATGGTTGTTTGTTTTAGCGCCAAATTATTTCGCCGAATCGCCTTTCCCTAATTGCTTTCCGCGCCGATCCGTTGCTTTTTCTCAATGTTTACCAGGAACCGGCTTATGCGACTAAACTGTTAATTGCGGATTGCAAAAAACCAGTTATATTTATAGTGAATAAGTAACTCCTGACAAAAGACCCGGCCCCCCCTTGCATTTTTCACTAAATAACCCTAGCCGTGGAACAGCCTAATGTACAGCAGCTCTTTTTCCAGCACATAAGGAATAATCTGCCTCCCCATCTTTCGTTCGTGGACGAGATTGCGGAACTGCTGAATATCAGCAACGACAGCGCTTATCGCAGAATCAGAGGAGAAAAAGGAGTTTCTTTCGATGAGCTCAGGACGCTTTGCATGCATTTCAAAATATCGCTCGACCAGTTATTCTATCTGAACAGCGAATCGATAATCTTTACCGGCAGACTGGCCGATAATAATAATTTCAGCTTCGACCTGTATCTCGAGAATATCGTCAGATTGTTGCAGTACATCAATTCTTTTGAAAAAAGGGAACTGCTTTATCTTAATAAGGACGTTCCTATTTTTCATTATTTCAACTATCCTGAACTGGCCGCATTCAAGTTCTTTTTCTGGATGAAGACCATCCTGCAGTATCCGCTCTTGTGGAAGAGCCTGTTCATAACCGATGAATTTATGGAATCGTTGCAGCGCACTGCGCAAAAAATTGTTGAAGAATACAACAAAATGCCTTCGCAGGAAATATGGAATGTGGAGAATATCTATAGCACCATCTACCAGATCGAATATTATAAGGATACCAAGGTCTTCGCTTCTGCGCAGGATATCATCGGCATGTACGATTGCCTGGAAAAAACGATCGATCATATCGAAATGCAGGCTGAAGCAGGATATAAATTCAGCCTGCACGCGCGTCCGGGCTCATATAAGACCGGCTATAAATTATTCGTAAATGAATTTATCCTGGGCGATAATACAGCCCTTGCCATATTGAACGATACCAAAGTGGCGTATCTCAATCATTCCGTACTGAACATCATTTCAACAAAAGACACTTCTTTCACTGCATATACTTATCAGCATTTTCAGAATATCATCAGGCGCTCGACCCTGATCAGCAATGTGGGCGAAAAGGAACGCAGCAGATTCTTTAATGCCATGCGGGAGAAGATCGCAGAGCGGAAAAAGGCGGCTGCCGGTTACCATCCCTGAATCGGTTTATTGCAGTAGCTTCGCCGCATGAACGGTCAAACAATACAACTGGTGGAATGCCCGCGCGACGCCATGCAGGGATGGCCGGTTTTTATTCCTACTGAAAAAAAACTGGAATACCTCAACGCCCTGCTGCAGGTCGGTTTCGATACGATCGATTTCGGCAGCTTCGTTTCGCCCAAAGCCATTCCGCAGATGGCGGATACTGCCGAAGTGATCTCGAAACTGAATGTGCAGGACACGAAGACCAGACTGCTGGCCATCGTTGCCAATGTTCGCGGCGCCAATGAAGCAGCGGCTTTTGACCAGATCACTTATCTCGGGTTTCCTTTCTCTGTTTCCGAAACATTCCAGTTGCGCAATGCCAACAGCACCATCGGCGAATCATTGCACCGGGTGGAAGATATCCAGAACATCTGCCTGCAAAAAGGAAAGCAACTGGTGATCTATATTTCGATGGGATTCGGCAATCCTTACGGTGATCCCTATTCGCAGGAGGTCGTTTTTTTCTGGGCCGATAAAATTGCCAAGCTGGGCGTTCAGGTCATTTCGCTGGCCGATACCGTTGGACTGGCCACGCCCGAACAGGTTTTTTCCATAACCAGTTACCTCGTCAAAGAGCTGCCCGGCCGCCAGATCGGCGTTCATCTTCATTCAAGGCCCGAAGGCTGGAAAGCCAAGATCGACGCGGCTTTAGAGGCGGGCTGCCGCAGGTTCGACGGAGCGTTGAAAGGCATCGGCGGCTGTCCCATGGCCAACGACGAGCTGGTGGGCAATATGAACAGCGAATGGCTGATACCCTATTTCCGCGAACTGAACATTCTGGGCGAATTGAATGAGCAGGCGCTGCAGCAAAGTGCGCGCATAGCGGATGAAATCTTTAAAAAATGATCCATGGAAATTTTACTTCCCATAGACAACAAACTCCTGAAAGCGCCCAAATCCTATGGCGATAAAATATTGCTTAGCGGTTCCTGCTGTACCGAACATATCGGAAATACACTG
>CAYYZJ010000079.1:0-4047 GCA_964475615.1 uncultured Flavitalea sp.
AGCCGGCCATCGATCTGGCTGAAAAAGGATTCGTCATCACCCAAGCGGAAGCGCGCGGCCTCAACAGGGCGCAGCATGATTTCAAGCGGTTCAATACCGTGATGCCGGTATTTGTGAAAGAAGGCGGATGGAAAGCGGGCGACACGCTGGTGCAGCACGATCTGGCCGAAACCCTGAAGCGCATCCGCGACAAAGGGGTCAGGGGGTTTTATGAAGGAGAAACAGCCAGGCTGATCGTGGAAGAAATGAAACGCGGCAACGGCATCATCGGCTATGACGATCTTAAAAACTATACTGCCAAAGAAAGAAAGCCTGTTGTGTTCAGCTATAAAAATAAGTACACGATCATTACCATGCCGCTTCCCGGCAGCGGCGGCGTGCTGCTTCCGCAGATGATGCGGATGATCGAAGACCGCCCGCTGAAAAGCTATGGATTCCAGACCCTGCAGTCGGTTCACCTGATGACGGAAGTGGAAAGAAGGGCTTATGCCGACCGCGCCAAATTCCTGGGCGACCCGGATTTTTATAAAGTGCCCGTCGACACGCTCACCAGCTATGCCTATCTCCGGCAGAGGATGTCCACCTACGATCCGGATAAAGCTGGCAACAGCAGGGATATCCAGGCCGGGCAGCTTCCTCATGAAAGCGAAGAGACCACGCACCTCGATGTATATGATGCGGCAGGCAATGCCGTGTCCGTTACCACTACCCTGAATGGCGGATACGGAAGCAGGACGGTGGTGGCCGGCGCCGGTTTTTTTCTCAATAACGAGATGGATGATTTCAGCATCAAGCCCGGCGTGCCCAATATGTACGGCGCTGTCGGCGGCGATGCCAATGCCATTGCACCGGGCAAGCGCATGCTCAGCTCCATGACCCCCTCGATCGTGCTGAAAAAAGGGAAGCCTTACCTGGTCGTAGGCACTCCCGGAGGAACCACCATCACCACTTCGGTATTCCAGACCCTGGTGAATGTGCTCGAGTTCGACATGAATGCCGACGATGCCGTGAACAAGCCCAAGTTCCATCACCAGTGGCTGCCCGATTCGCTGTACGTAGAAAAGGATTTCCCTTTGCCGCTAAGGGATGAACTGGAAAAGATGGGTTATCATATCAGGCAAAGGGAATCCATCGGCAGAACAGAACTGATAAAGATCCTGCCCGACGGAAAGATCGAAGCCGTAGGCGATAAACGAGGCGATGATTCGGCGGAAGGATACTGAAGCTAATTTGAAAATGTGGTAATTTGAAAATTTGAAAATGAGTTGGCTTTCCGTCCGCCCTGATCCCCCATTTTCAAATTTTCAAATCTTCAAATTTTCAAATTACCCAGTTTTAACATTCCCACACCCCATGTCTCTTGCCTTAATTTGCACATCGGCATTCGTTTTGTTACTTTTACATACGTAATTCCCATCCACTGAAAAAGAACTGGAAAACATACTTGTATTCATTTTTGACCGTATTCCTGTTACCCCTGGCAATATGGCTCCTGACGCAAACCATCAGCCAGAAATCCGTATTCGCCGGCTTCCTCTTATTCATTTCCGTTTGGGTACTCTTACTGATGCGCAGTTGGAGAGGAGTACTGATCTTTCTGCTGCTGCTGATCACGCTCTGGGCGGCAGTGCAGACAAGTCCTGTTCAGAACCTGCTGATCGGAAAGATCACTTCAAGATTATCCCATGACCTGCATACCGAGATCAGCATCCGCCATGTCGATTTTTCCTTTTTCAATAAAATGCTGCTCCAGGGTGCGCTGGTAAGGGATAAGAACCGCGATACCCTCCTTTATGCGGGGGAAGCCAGCGTGCGGATCACCGACTGGTTTTTTCTGAAAGAAAAGCCCGACCTGCAATACATCGGACTTAACGATGCCGTTATCCGCCTTCATAGGACAGATTCAATATGGAATTACCAGTTCCTCATCGATTATTTTTCCGGCCCCGGGAAAAGCAGCAACAGCAGCATCCAGCTCAGCCTGGAAAAGATCCATCTCGGCAATATCCATATCCTGAAAAAAGACGAATGGCGGGGAGAAGATATGGAGCTTTCACTGAAATCGCTTTCGCTCGATGCCGAGGAGATCGACTTCAGGAAGAAAACAGCGCATATCCGCTTGCTTTCTTTTACAGAGCCGCGGTTTGCCCTGAGCAATTATGCCGGCAGAAGACCAAAGCCGCCTGCCTCGAAAAAAGAGGTCATCATGAACGATCCCGCGCACCTTCGCTGGAATGCAGGAGGATGGGAACTATTGGTTGACCGGGCGATCATCGATAACGGTTCATTCAGCAGCGATAACCTGGCCGACGTCCATCCCTATACCCATTTCGACGGAGGGCATATCTATTTCTATTCCGTCAATTCCGATTTCAAGAACCTGCGCCTGCTTCGCGATACCATTACGGCGCAAATGAGCCTGTCGACCAAGGAAAGAAGCGGGTTCACCGTAAAGACATTCGATGCGCAGATCAAATTCCACCCGGAACTCATGGAGTTTGCCAAGCTCGATATCCAAACCGGCAAAAGCCGGCTGCGCAAATATTTCGCCATGCACTTCAACAGCTTCGACGATATGTCGGATTTCATCTCGAAGGTGAGGATGGAAGGGAACTTTACCGGCGCCAGCATCGACAGCGATGATATAGGCTATTTTGCCCCTGAACTGCAGAACTGGAAAAAGACCATCCGCATTACCGGCATCATCCACGGGCCGGTTAATGACCTGCAGGGTAAGAATATATTGATCAATGCGGGACAGAACACCCTGCTGAACGGAGATATTCATCTCAAAGGATTGCCCGATATCAATGAAACCTATATCGATTTCAAGTCGAATGATTTCAGGACTACCTATAACGATGTGGTTACGCTCATTCCTTCATTGAAGAAATTAACACAGCCGCGGCTGGATCGTATCGGGCATCTCCGGTTCAGGGGGAATTTCAGCGGCTATATTCATCATTTCGTTACCTCGGGCATCATTGAAACCGACCTGGGAACAGTGGTCAGCAACCTGAACATGCAGTTATCGGAAACCCGTCCCTCGGTTTATTCAGGCACCATCGCGACCGACAGCTTCGATATCGGGCAGTTCATGGACAATGACCAGATCGGCAAATTTGCTTTCCAGGGAAAAGTGAACGGCAAGGGGCTGACTTCCAAAACCCTTAATGCCACGCTCGACGGCACCATACAGCGGTTTAACTTTAACAACTATACCTATCAGAATATCCGGGTGAACGGAACCGTAGCCCAGCGTAAATTCAACGGGCAGTTGATCTCAAGCGATTCCAATCTCAATGCAACGCTGAACGGATTGATCGATTTCAGCCAGGCACAACCGAAATTCGACTTCAATGCAGAAGTGATGAACTCCAATCTCGGGAAACTGCATTTCACGCGCGACAGCATCCAGTTCAACGGCAAGGTTCGCTTCAATTTTACGGGCGATAATATCGATAACTTCCTGGGGAGCGCGCGTATTTATGAAGCATCCATATTCAAGAACGGGGAAAGGATGTCGTTCGATTCGCTCACCCTCGAATCGAGCATCATCGACAGCAACAAGACCATCACCGTTATCAGCAATGAGTTCGACGGCGCTATCGTGGGGAGCTTCTCCATCAGGGAGCTGCCTGCAGCATTCCAGACCTTCCTCAACCGGTATTATCCCAGTTATATCAAGCCCAGCAAGACCAATCTCTCGAACCAGAACTTCAGCTTTGTCATCACCACCAAAAAAATAGACGAATACCTCGATTTCTTCGACAAGAACCTGAAAGGGTTCAACCATACCAGCATCACGGGCCGTATCGACACGCGGGGCAACCTGCTCGACGTGAATGCGGAAGTGCCGCAGTTCAGCTACAGGAATATTTCCTTTTACAATGTAAGGCTCAGGGGCCGCGGTAATTTCGACAGCCTGAATATGGAAACCAATATGGGCGAAGTGTATGTGAGCGACAGCCTGCATTTCCCTTCTACCCATATTCAACTGCGGTCGTTCAACGATCTTTCGGATGTGAGGATAACCACCAGCGCCAA
>CAYYZJ010000080.1:0-9896 GCA_964475615.1 uncultured Flavitalea sp.
AGTAAAGGATAATGAAGAGCTGGAATTGAATTTTCAGTTGAAAGAAGACAACAGCAACCTCAATGAAGTAGTAGTAACCGCACTTGGCATTAAACGCGAAGTAAAAACACTGGGATATGCCTCCCAGCAGGTGAGCGGATCGGAACTGGTACAATCGCATCAATCCAATCTGCTCAATGCCATGCAAGGTAAAGTAGCCGGCGTTACGATTTCCAGTGCAGGCGGCGGGCCGGGGCAGGGCGCCACCATCCTGATCAGAGGTATCAACTCACTGGATCCGACCAAAGATTATCAACCTCTTTTTGTGATCGATGGCCTGCCTGTCGATAACAGTGTGTATACTACCGGAACCGATGGCAACCGGGGAACGCAGATGCCTAACCGCATTTCCGATATCAATCCGGATGATATTGAATCGGTGAATATCCTTAGAGGCGGTGCCGCTACTGCATTATACGGGCTTCGCGGAGCCAATGGTGTTGTAGTGATCACCACCAAATCCGGCCGCGCGGGAAAACTGATGGTCAATGCCAGTTCAAGCTTCAGCATCGATAAAATAGACAAGCTTCCCGAGCTGCAGGATAAATACACCATGGGCTTCGGAGGCAGGCTGGAAGATTATGATTCGGTTGGTTTCTGGCCGGCCTGGGGCCCTACCGTGGAAGAAGCGCGCACCATCGATCCGGGCCATCCCGCCAAACTCTATAATAACTGGAAGCAGGCTTATAATACCGGCCACCAATACCGGAATTCGGTCAGCTTTTCAGGAGGAACCGAAAAATCAACCTTCTCCTCTGCATTGTCTTACTCCAAGCAGGAAGGCCTGATCCCGTTTACCTATTACCAGGATATTACCGCCAGGGTAAGCGGCCAGCTTAAATTCAGCGACCAGTTCAAAATGGGCACTTCCATCTACTATGCAAATACGAGCGGCAATTTTTATGATGCGGATCGTTACAATGAAGAACTGGTTTATTGGGCCGGCCGTTATAACGTACGCAATTTCTTAAAGCCTGACGGCACACAATTGACTTATGGAGAAACCAATAATCCCTTCTACACTGCTTTTACCAACCGCTATGGTTCAAAGGTAGACCGGGTGCTCGGGAATGTGAATTTCACCTATCAGCCTTTGAAATGGCTTACTGCCACTTACCTGCTGGGCATGGATGAATACGGCGACGCACGAACGGCAACAGCGCCGGGCCCCGAAGGGATCCCTGATGAAATACCCGGAGCCGATAACGGGCTTGGCTTTATTCATCAATATCAGATCAACTACCGCCAGCTCAATTCCAATTTCCTGCTGACCTTCGATCATACCTGGGCTAATAAATTTCAAACCACGCTGCGGGTTGGGAATGATGTGTTGGACAGGAAGAGGGATATCACTTCAACCGAAGGAAACAATCTCGACGTTTACAACCTGTACAACCTGAGCAACGCCAAACAGATCAGCACCAGTCAGGATTTGCTCAAATACCACATCATCGGCTTATACGGCGACCTAACCCTCGGATACAATAATTATCTCTTCCTTACGCTGACCGGGAGAAACGACTGGACATCATCATTGGAAAAAGGGAACCGTTCCTTTTTTTATCCTTCGGCAAGCATCAGCTATATTTTTTCACAACACCTGACGATGCCTTCCTGGGTTACCTATGGCAAACTCCGCGCATCGTATGCGGAAATCGGAAAGGATGCATTGCCTTATCAAACAGCCATCACGTATTCTCCGGGTTATACGCAACCTGCGCTCGACTTGCCGATAAACGGATCAATCGGCTGGTCGAGGGATTCTCATTCCGGAGTGCCGACGCTAAAGCCTGAAAGAACAAAATCGATTGATATCGGAACAGATCTCAGCTTTTTCAATGACCGGATAGGTTTTAACTTCACCTGGTATATATCGCACAGTAAAGACCAGATTCTGGGTGTATCCGTTACCCCTACTACCGGCTTTAACAGTATTACACTCAATGCCGGCGAGATCAGGAACACGGGAGTTGAAATAACATTGCGAGGCACTCCGGTAAAATCCAAAGATTTTAATTGGACCTTAACCGCCAATTTCTCTGCCAACAGCAATAAAGTGATTTCCATTTATCCGGGACTGGAAGAAATTGTAACAGGCAGCCAGTACGGATATTCGAATGCTACGGTAACCACCAAATACATTCCCGGTGAATCGGTGGGCAATATTTACGGAACGCCATGGACGCGCTATGGAGATGATAAAGATCCGCTTCGTTCCGACAAAAGCAAACCGCTGCTGATCGGCAGTGACGGCTTCCCGGTATTGACACCTTATTCGGACCAGAAAATACTCGGCAATTCCTATCCCAAATGGATCGGCAGCATCGGCAATTCCTTTACCTATAAGAACTGGAATCTGTATTTTCTCTGGGATACACGCAGAGGCCTGCAGAAATACGACCAGTTCAGCAATTTCCTTGCGGCATTCGGCGAATCCAAGATCACATTGGACCGGAATGATGTGAAAGTGTTCAAAGGAGTGCTTTCAGACGGCACGCCCAATACAAAAGCTGTATGGCTTGGACAAGGAGTAGGCCCTGATGGCGTTGATTATGGCTCTGCCGGATATTACAGGGCCATATACCGCGGCATCGCCGAGAATTTTGTAGAAGATGCGTCCTGGGTGCGTTTGCGCACGGCCACTTTATCGTATAATCTCCCTGCCAAAATTTTTACCCACACATTTATCAGGAATATCAGTGTTGCCTTTACCGGAAACAATTTGGTGCTGTTTACCAAATATAAAGGCTTCGATCCGGAATCGAGCTCCACTCCTGCCGGAAGCGTCGTAAACGGATTTGCCGGCTTTAGCTATCCGGCGCTGCGCAGTTTCATATTTTCCTTAAATGTTGGATTATAAAATTTATTATCATGAAAAAATTAGTCTTCTATATAAGTGCATTGGCCGTAACTGTTGTTTCGCTGAGCAGTTGCGAGAAATACCTTGACATCAACCAAAACCCCAATGCAGCAAACCAGCCGCCAATAAAAGGCCTGCTGGCCAATGCCTCCTATGGCACGGCCACCAATATTTTCAGGGTCAGCGATCTGACTTCCTACTATTGTCAATACCTGGCATCTCCCAATACGGCCGGCGCCGCAGATGTATATGATAATATTGATGCCAGCTCCACCTGGACAGGTATCTACGATATCATGACCGATCTTTATGACATGCGGCAACTGGCCGAACAAAACGGACTGAATGCCTATCTAGGCGTATCTGATATCTTAATGGCCCTGCACCTGAATCTCCTGACCAATATTTGGGGAGATGTTCCCTATTCAGAAGCCTTTGTGGGAACGCAGAACCTGGTGCCCAAATTCGACAACCAGCAATCGCTTTTCGATACCTGCATCAGCCTGCTCGATAATGGCATAGCAGCCCTTCAGCAACCCGATGCCGACGGAGAGCTCGATGCCGGCAGCGATTTCATCCATGGAGGCAATATTGCTGCCTGGATAAAAACGGCTCATGCATTGAAAGCACGCATGCTTAATCAATTGTCAAAGACTTCTTCGTATGATGCCAATGCCGTGCTTTCCGAGCTGGGATCGGCTTATACCAGCAATGCCGACGATGCCCAGATCACCGCTTATACCGACGGCGTCAACGACAACCCATGGGGCGATGTGGCCATTGCCAATGCAGGGCTGGATCTTGACGGATGGCTTTCGTCTTATTTCGTGGATGCTACCAACGGGGCAACCTATGGCGTCTTTGATCCGAGATTGCCTTTGATCACACAAAAAAATAAAAATGGCATCTATATAGGCACTCCTAACGGCAAAGGCCGCGTTGGAACAGGAACCACGCACGATGAGTGTTATCTCGATGTAGATAAATGGTATTCCACCACAACCTCTCCTTTCCTGATCAGCACTTTTGCTGAAATGGAATTTATAGCAGCAGAAGCGCAGTTCAGGGCAGGGAACAAACAGGATGCATACAATGCCTATATCGATGGCATCAAAGCACACATGGCAAAACTGGGGGTAGCGGATACTGCAGTGGCCAGATATACTACCGATCCGGCAGTGGCGGTAGGAGCAAACAACCTCACGCTCGCGCTGATCATGAAAGAAAAATACGTGGCCTGCTTTTTAAACCCGGTAACCTGGGATGATATGAGGCGGACGGATTATGCATACAAGGACTTTGAACTTCCCATAAATGCTTTGCTGAACACGTTTATCAGAAGAGTTAATTATCCAAGTGTTGAAATATCAACAAATGGAAAGAATGTTCCTACCGTTGCTTTAACCGATCACCTCTGGTGGGACCAGTAGTAAACACACAAGTCACATGAGAAAGCAAAAAGTCCCTTCCCCGGGACTTTTTCTTTATCCCCCATAGCTTAACTTCGCGGGTTCATCATGGCCAGATACGATCACGATACCATCGTCCCTTTCAAGGATTCGGGACTGAGCAAAAAGCAGCAGGTGGCGGATATGTTCAACAGCATTGCATTCCGCTATGATTTCCTCAACCGTTTTCTCAGCGGAGGCATAGATATTCGATGGAGAAAAAAAGCCATCGGCAAATTAAGCGCCCTTGACCCCAGGCATATACTCGATGTGGCCACCGGCACAGCCGATATGGCTATCATGATGGCAAAATATCTGAATCCTGAAAAAATAACCGGCATAGATATTTCCGCAGGCATGCTGGAGGTGGGCCGGAAAAAAATTGCCAGGCAAAAGCTCGAAAATAAAATAGAGCTGCTTGCCGGCGACAGCGAATCCATTCCTTTTCCCGACAACAGCTTCGATGCTGCGACCGTAGCCTTCGGCGTGCGTAATTTTGAACAGCTCGAAAAAGGACTGCAGGAAATAAGGCGTGTACTGAAACCCGGCGGCATGCTGGTTGTGCTTGAATTTTCCAAACCGGTGGCCGGGCCCTTCCGGAGTTTCTGCAATTGGTACCTGCGCCTGGTTACACCCGGCATCGGCAAACTGATATCCAGGAACCGCGAAGCCTACCAATACCTGAATGAATCGGTAAAAGCCTTTCCGCAGGGAAAGGATTTCATCGATATACTAAACCGGGCAGGCTATATCGATGCAAGCGCACAACCGCTGACCCTGGGCGTTTGCAGCATCTATTGCGGAAGCAAAAGTTAAAATATCCTCAATCTCCCCTTTACTGGCAAGCCGAATATAAAAAACAAGGCAATTAAATGATGGCTGAATCGTTGTTAAGTTTGAAAATTCCCATACTCCCCTGATTGGTCTTTAAACCGGTGCACGAAAATTTTTAAGTAATTGATTTTTATAAATTTATGAGTTTAACGTGTTTATTGAGAAAAAACAGAAAGGCTTTTGTATATCTTATCCCGGTTTTGGGCATGATGGTTTCAGGGTTCAGAGCAACTGCGCAGCGCGATTTTCTGAACCTGGCCAATCACGATCAGAAATTCTATCATCTCGGCATTGCACTCATCTATAACAATTCGCATTTTCAGGTAAGCGCCCATCCCAAATTTTTACAGAACGACAGTGTGCTTTCCGTAAATCCGGTGAATACCGGCGGCTTCGGGCTGGCCGGTTTGCATACATTCCGGCTGAACACCCATTTTGAATTCCGGGTTGTTTTTCCGCAGTTGATGTTCTCTTATAAAAATCTTACTTACGATATCAAATATCCCAATAGCGACGGAACCCAGAAGCAAGGTGTGGCCACCAAACAGATCGAATCCATCCTGCTCGGCTTTCCGGTGCAGATGAAATTCCTCTCCGACCGCATCAATAATTTCAGGGTATACATGCTTGGCGGAATCAATTACCAGTACGATCTGGCATCGAATGCATCGGCGCGCAAGGCTGATGATCTTGTAAAACTGAAGCCTTATGATTTCAGCATCGAAGCAGGCATCGGCTTTCAGTTTTTCTTTCCGGTGTTCATCCTTTCCCCGGAACTCAAGATCAGCCGTGGTATCATTAACGAACACAGCCGCGATCCGAACCTGATCTATTCCAATGTTATCGACAAACTCAATTCAAGGATGGTGGTGTTTTCATTGATATTTGAAGGATAAAAAAGTCCGGAAGATTATACTCCCGGACTTCAGGCTTACCTGAGGCTTATTTTTCATGAATATGATTGTTGAACAATGTGTAGAACAACCCTATCTGTATTACGCTGTTCTTGTAATCGGGATTATCAAAGCTGATATCCGATACTTTCGATAGCCCTACATTATAACGGGCATCAATACCCAATCCAAACGGTGCATGATAACCAAGGCCGGCAGCCCATGAAAAGTCTGAGCTCTTGGTTATATCCTTTACTCTTTGATTCTGAAATTTGCTGCTGCCGACATTGAATCCTACCTGCGGGCCGGTTTCAAGGAAAAATCCTCCATTGAATTCATACTTGGCCAGTACCGGCACATTCAGGTAATTTAATTTGAAGTTCTGCTTTTCCTGTGTAGTAAGGTCTTTGATCTTGGCGCCTTGCGTTGAATAAACAACTTCGGGTTGTATGGAAAAATTATTCCCCAGATAAAACCCTACAAATCCACCCACGTGATAGCCTACAAGGGCATTGTGCTCCGTATTGTCCAGATTGCCCCCTGTGAAATTACTGATATTGGTACCGCCTTTTATTCCAAGCTGAAACCGCTGCGCAAAAGTGGATACGCTTGCAAGCATTAAGCAACTCAATAAGATTGTTTTCATAATGTTTAATTTTAATGGATAATGTGTAACCATCCATCTCATTCCGGATAATTTATAAGCAGTTAAACCAATATTATACCATACTGGCGCCGCTTCTGTTAAAATCCGCAGCATAAAGCTGTTAGCAAAAGGCAATTGTGGACGGGCTTATGAATTTGCTGTGGCAAAAAATGGCCAGGAGCTGGGCATTATAATACTCACGCTAAACGCCAAAAATAGAATCAGCGTTCGGCGTTTAGCGTTCGGCGTTCAGCGTCAATAGTCATAAACCCTTCTGAACATATTCATCCTTACTCCCAGCGTGAAGGTGGTGGAGTTATCGGTTGTTTTTATCAGGTCGTGCTTTGTATAGGCCCTATACATTACCGATAGATCGATAAAAAGATTTTCCTTTAATTCATAGGAAACAGCGGCCGATGTATTGATACAACTGGCAGGCACACCCGAAGGCAGCTTCACGCCATAATCCATGGGCCTGGTTCTGTAATCCAGTAAAATATTGCCTCCATAATTGATCCCTCCGGTGTCCAGTCCCTGCCTGTAATAGATAAACTGGGCCTGTATATTCCATTTGTATGCGGGCTGATACCGCGCAATGGCAATGAACTCGGCAAAATTAGCCCCGAGCGGATGAGCCAGGGGCTGGTTGTAGTTGGAATAATTGGATACGGTATCATCATGCGAATAAGTATAAGGCCTGACGAGATTGCCCTCGAACTGGAAATCCAGGTTTTTTACATTGAATGCATTGATGTATTTCACGCCCAGTTGAAGCCCTTGCTTGTTTCCCCACCATCCGCGCGAATAATGCATAACCTCATGCAGCACGAATTCATTGATCAGCAACTGGCCGTATACCTGTGTGGCATGACCGATATTCGCCTTGAAATCGAGGCCCACTGTTGTTTTATCCGGACTTCCGTTTTCCTGTTGCGCAGCCACCAGGAAGATCACCGGGTTGAGATAGGAAAAATCGAAATGATCGGCGCGGGTGAACACTACATTATCATACAACCCGATATTCAGCCACCGGGCCGCATTGAAGCTGAGGTGATGCACCACGGCATATTTTTTCGGATACTGGTAATCGCCTCGTTGGTGCTGGTTGACCAGTTCCATGAAAAGCGCCTGGTAATTGATCCTCCAAACGCGGGTATTGATCTTCAAAAAAAGATAAGGTGCGCTGTAATCGCTCAGGAAGAGGCTGCGGTAGCCATTGCCGATAAAATTTTTATCGTACCCGAACTGTACATCAAAATATTTCCACACATTGAAATTGATGGAGCCTCTTGCATCGAAATAATCGAAAGCGGTTTTCTTGAACGGTTTGTAATACCCAACCCCGGGAACTGCAGGATATCCCGATGCAGTAACCCTGTCCTGGAAAAACTGCGGCCCTCTTTCCTGGTTATCGGTAATATAAGTGGAGAAGCCGAGGCGCTTGCCGATCAGTCCGCGCATGGTAAGGCCTTTATTGTTCAGGAAAACGCGTTCACTGTTGCCGGTTTCATAAGATTGCTGCTGCTGGATCACGGGGTTCAGGGCCAGGAAAAAATCTTTTTCATCAACCTCGAAAAAATTGGCCTTGGTCTTATAGAAAGCATTGAATAAAGGTCTCTTGCTTTTAAAATCATCCTTATTGCGGCTCACCCATTCGCTGTTGTTCATGAGCAGGTCCTGCAGGTTGGCTTCATCTGTTTTCGAGAGCTTGTAAAAATAATCGTAAGGGTAGAAATGGTTCAGCGAATCGGCAAGCTCGGCCACCTGCACGGCCATTTTGCGGCTCATGGGTTTGGGCGTGGTCGCATTCAGATCGGGATTATCCTGCAGCAATATCTCCATCCTTTCCAGGAAATGATCCCATTTGGAACCTTGCGGCAGCATCGTAGATTGAGCAAGAACGGATACGGGCGACAAAATTATGGAAGCCCTTAGAAGGGTTTTTATAAATTGCGTCATGTTAGCGTTTTGGCAGATTTCTCAATTCAAGATATGCAAAATTACCTGATTAAAAATATTTCCGTTGTTAATGAAGGCAGTATTACCACCGGCGATGTGTTGATCAAAAACGGAAGAATAGAAAAGATCGGCAACAGCGTTCAACCGAGCCTGTTGGTACAGGAGATAGATGGTGAAAAAAAATACCTGCTGCCCGGTGTGATCGACGATCAGGTGCATTTCCGCGAACCCGGACTTACGCATAAAGCGACCATCTATACAGAATCGAAGGCTGCCGTGGCAGGCGGCGTCACTTCTTTCATGGAAATGCCCAATACCATTCCGCCTGTGTTCACGCAGGACTTGCTGGAAGAAAAATATGCGATCGCATCGCGCAGCTCACTGGCCAATTATTCATTTTATATGGGCACTTCCAATGACAATGCCGACGAAGCGCTGAGAACGAATGAAAAGAAAAAAGAAGTCTGCGGCATCAAGATATTCATGGGATCTTCAACGGGGAACCTGCTGGTAGATAATTATCTCACGCTGGACAAGCTGTTCCGCGAAAGCGAAGTGCTGATCGCCACGCACTGCGAAGACGAGCGGATCATCAAACAAAACCTGGAAAGGATCAGGCAGGAAGGCCGTGAGCTCAGGCCCTCCGATCATCCCCTGATCCGCGATGAAGAAGCCTGTTTCGAATCTTCGCTTACGGCCATCCAGTTCGCCCAAAAATCTGAAAGCCGGTTGCATGTCTTTCATTTGTCGACCGCAAAGGAAATGCAATTGTTCAGCAACCTCCTGCCCTTGCTGCAAAAACGGATCACTGCGGAAGTATGCGTTCATCACCTCCATTTTACCAGTGATGATTATGCGAAATTGGGCAATCTCATCAAATGCAATCCGGCCATCAAGGCCCCGCCAAACCGCGAAGCGTTGTGGAAAGCCCTGCTCGATGACCGCCTCGATGTGATCGCTACCGACCACGCACCGCATACGCTCGAGGAAAAGTCAAGGCCCTATCTGCAGGCGCCTTCAGGCGGACCATTAGTACAGCATGCCCTCCCAGCATTGCTGGAACTTTATCACCAGGGCAAGATCACCCTCGAACAAATAGCCGAAAAAACAGCTCACAATGTAGCCATCTGCTTCCAGGTAGAGAAGAGGGGGTATGTTCGCGAAGGCTACTGGGCCGACCTGGTACTGGCCGACCTGGACAATCCCTGGACGGTAAC
>CAYYZJ010000081.1:0-8597 GCA_964475615.1 uncultured Flavitalea sp.
GAACCCTGCGGATACGGAAACGCCGGCGAAAAATATACCCAGCGGCACGGAGTAGCCAACTCCGCCTATGGCAAATTGAGTATAATACAAAGCGCGGACAAGAGGCATGTCCTGCGCCATATCGGGATAAGCCATCACCCACAACAAGAGAGCAGATAAAGCAAGATCAAATGCGGTCATCAGGCCACCGAACAGGGCGATATACGGCCCTGCTGCCTTTACGCCCAAAAACCGCAGCCGGCTCACTACATTCACCACCAAAAGGCCCAGCGGCACTGCCGACCCGAACTGAAAGAAAGCGCACATCAAAACATCATGCGGCTGATTGCGGAAATAGGCGGCTATTGTTTCTGCATTTTCCCAGGGACCCGGGAAATGAGGAGATGTGCTGGAAAAGGAGATGACTAAAGAAAGCCCGATATTAAACAGCAATGTAAAGATTATTGCCAATAACCCAATGGCGGGCCTTTGTGTGTGTTTGGCTGGACAGGTTCCATTTCAAGTCCTTATTATTGAAGAATATTTGCAAAAGATGTACCACCGAAATTGGCGTAATCAAGCTAGTCAAAGAAGCAAGCAGTTATTGTCAGGATAAATAGCGACCAATACAATTGATAATGTTATTCCGTTTTCAAGCTTTTGATCGGATTGGCTATATAAAAAATGTATTCAATACTAAGCACCGCATTAAATTGCAGAAACGACAATACTACATGAAAGCACTTAGTTCGCATGACTAAAGCGTTCGGTTAATCGCAGAAGCTGAATAAAAATATAAGGACGAAGTTATATTACAAAGCTCATTACCAAATAAAATTTGGCTCATAGAAATTAAGGTAATTATCCCATATCCCGCATCCCGTACCCCGCATCCCGCATCCCGGATCACCTCTGATGAAAACTCTCCCCGATAAACTGCAAAGCATCTGTAATTCCTGTTCTCCAATACGTCCAGCTATGGGCGCCGTCGCGGACGCGGAATTCGTGGGGCACATGTTTTTCGGTCAGGGCGATGTGCAGAAGGCAGTTTCCTTTGGTGAGGAAATCATCGTCCCCGCAATCGATCCAGTACCGCACTTTTTTAAGTTCCTCGGCCGGTTTGGTTTCTACGATCTTGAGAATGGAATTGCTGTACCAGGCTGCATTCAGCCGGTCTTTGCCTTTTAATCCGCGGCCATATAAAGGACCCAGTACAGTTTCGTAGTTTGGATCGGGCATCTTAACCTGTTCATCGTCGGAAAAAACGCCTGCGCTGAGCGGGGCTGCTGCTGCAAACAGGTCGGGATATTTGAGCGCATAGGTCAGCGAGCCGAATCCGCCCATGGAAAGCCCTGCTATACCGCGATATCTTTTCTCTGCTTTGATGCGATAGGTTTTTTCGATGGAAGGCATGAATTCCTTCACAAAAAAATCTTCATATTTCTCCCTGCCGTCATAAGAATTGATATACCAGCTCGAATCGCCGTTGGGCATTACGATGATCATGGGCGGAATGGTGCCTTCGGCAATAGCTTTGTCGGCATAGCGGTTGATCTCACCGAACTGCAGCCAGCCGGTATTGTCGTCGGTATATCCGTGAAGCAGGTAAACGACGGGATAGCTTCTCTGCGAATAGTCATAATCGGGAGGAAGATAGATCGTGTACCGCACATCCCTGCCCAGGATGCCGCTCTTCACTGTTTTCTGTTCAATGACTTTTCCGGCGAGCTGGGCAAAAGAAGCATGCATCAGTAAAAGGGCAAACAAAAGCGAAGCATTTTTTCTGATCAAGGCATCAATCATAATTAATCGGTTTATATAATTAACAATTTAAGACCAGATGAATGGATTTTCCGATGCAATATGGGTGATCTTCAGCTCCGGCAGCTTGGGTTGAAGCCATTCTGCCAGCCAGCTCATTCCCGGCTCCTCACTCACCGAATGGCCAAGAACGATCAATGCTGTTTTTGAGCCCAGTTGCCGTGCATCGCGGATGTACTCTGCGGTTTCCCATTCATGCACTTCACCCACGATCAGCAGATCGGGTTTTTCGGTTTCCACCATCGTGATCTGCGACTGACCGCCTGCGGCTCCCGGCATGAGGGCGATGCGCTCGCAGGTTTGCGCCGGATCGCCGATGACGCGGAGATGTTCGATGCCTAAAGATGTTTTGAGATGGGTGATGATATCGCCCAGTGAAGCGGCGGGAAGCTGAAGTATTTTTTTGCCTGGCTGATAATAAGGCACCCATCCCGCAGCTTTCAACACACCGTAATAAATGCCGTCGGGCCGGTAGCTGTGCCAGTAATCATGAAAGCGCCATACTGCAATATTATGCTGTTGCAGCAGCGCCTGCTTTTGTTTCAACACTTCATTGCTGGCCACCCAATGGGTATCGTCCAGGTGATTGTAAAAAGTAGGCTCATGGGCGATGATGAAATTGGCATTGAGTTTAGCCGCTTCTTCGATCAGCTTTACAGTAGCGAACATGGTGGTAACGATGCCGCTCACCTGCTGACCGGCACTTCCGCTTTTGATGGTATCCACAGTTTGCTTGAAAGGAGCGCCCGGAATTTCTTTCAATATGAGGTCGATGATATCCTGAACGGTATAGGATTTCGCTGCATGCCCTGCCATGCCCGGGGCCGGGATGGAGAGCAGGGCGGAAGCTCCTGCTGCTTTCAGCGATGCGGCAATAAAAGCCCTTCTTTCCAGCGGATGATCGTCGGAGAAAAAATGATTCATGCAGGTTGGTTAAAACGGATAATCTATTTCAGTTTATTTATTGCCTTCTCGTAAAGTTTCAGCAGGCTCCCGGCACGGTCTACCGACCAGCCCCTGTAATTATCGCGCATCAGGATAAGCGTTTCCCTGGCCTTCAAAGGGTCTCTCGATTGCCTGTCGAAGAAAACCTTCGCCACTTCCTGCTCCGACCTGATAATATGCTCCTGCTCCTGATAAATATAGGTAAGCAATGATACATCTTCCAGGCTGATCTTTGAAGTGATGTTATGCTGTTTGGCGATCTGCCAGGCAATATCGCTCAGGTCGGGATATCCTATGCCTTCCGGAGCAATCCTGTTCAGGTTGAACACTCCGTTTGAGACGATCTCCTGCTGCATGTGTGTATCTTTCAAAGCAGAATCTATTTTACTTAAAACAGATTGTTGGTAGGAATATACTCTTTTTTCCACATCTTCATTGTGGATGAGTTCTTCGCGCACGTCTTTCAACAGTGCTTTTGTTTCATTGTTCTCATGTATCTTATTAATCACTTCGGTCAGGAAAAGGGCAAGCAGCACGCTGAAAATGATCAGCAACGATTCGCCCAGGTACTCTTTCCAGTCGCGCACAATCGCTACGTGCGTGAGCGCTTGTTTTTTCTTCTTTGGAAGAGGAGCAGGCTGTTCTGGTTTGCTGATTGGTTCCATGATCAATGTATGATTAATCGAATTGATTTTCCCATCCTTCTTTTCTCAGGGTATCGATCCTGGCCAGCACTTCTTTTTCCAGTCTCTTTTTATAAGCTTCTACTTCAGTCCCGATCACTTCATCGAATGCGCCGATGATGGTGGCAGCGAGGATGCCGGCGTTCTTGGCGGCATTCAAGGCAACGGTGGCAACCGGAACACCATTGGGCATCTGCAATATCGAAAGCACCGAATCCCATCCGTCGATAGAATTGGACGATTTAATGGGAACGCCGATCACCGGAAGGGAACTGAGCGAAGCGACCATGCCTGGCAGATGGGCAGCCCCGCCTGCGCCTGCAATGATCACCTTCAATCCCCGGCCTTTGGCCCTAGACGCATAATCCATCATCCGTAGCGGCGTGCGATGAGCTGAAACGACCGTGAGCTCAAAGCCGATATTGAACTCCCTTAAAATATCTGCAGCGGCCTGCATAACCGGCAGGTCGCTGTCGCTGCCCATAATAATGCCCACTTGTACCGTCATGGCTTATCTGGTTTCGTTGCTTGGCTAATAAAATTAACAACTGTACACTACTATTTCGAAGTTATTTTTAAAGTCTTTTTTATTTTATGCGCTTTATAAACCAGATCGGATTTATCCCGGCTGAGTATCGTGGCATGTCCCATTTTGCGGCCCGGCCTGGTTTGCTTTTTTCCATAAATATGCATGAACACATTCTCCATCTGCAATACTTCATGCAACCCTTCATATTCGGCTTCGCCGCTGTAGCCTTCGGCGCCAAGCAGGTTTACGATGGCTGCCGGCAGAATATGATCCGTATTGCCCAGCGGGTAGCCGAGGATCACGCGCCAGAGCATATCGAACTGTGAGCTGTAATTGGCTTCTATCGTATGATGCCCGCTGTTATGAACACGGGGCGCGATCTCATTGACCAATACATCCCCCTGCTTGTTGATAAACATCTCCACCGCAAAAATGCCCGGGCTTTTGAGGTCTTTCACCAGCTTCAGCGCTATGGCTTCCACCTTCCATAATATTTGTTGAGGTAATTCCGCGGGACTGATCTGAAAATCGAGCAAATTGAGGTGCGGATCAAAGATCATCTCCGCCGGCGGATAAAGAGCCGTTTCGTTCTTTTCATTGATGGCCACGATCTGCGCGATCTCCTTATCGATGGTGACCATCTTCTCCAGTACAGCCGGGGCATCGAATCCTTTCTCCATATCCTGTTTTGTGTGGATGACCTGCACGCCCCTTCCATCATATCCCCCCATGGCTATTTTGTGTACGGCAGGAATGAGATCGGCTTTCAATTTAAGATCGGCAAGATTTTCGGTAATGACAAAATCGGCAGTAGGAATTTCCTGTTGCCGGTAGAATTGCTTTTGACTGATCTTGTTTTTGATGATCTTCAGCGCAGCCGGCCTGGGATAAATGTTGACGCCTTCCTTTTCCAGCTTCTCCAGCGCGTCTTCATTCACGGATTCTATTTCGATGGTGAGTGCATCCAGGTTTTTTCCGAATTGATATACGTCGTCAAAATTCCTGATATCGCCTTTGGTGAAATGGCCGCAGACCAAGGCCGCAGGACTATGCTCATCATTTTCCATCACATAAGTTTCCACCGGATAATTGGCAGCGGCCTGCAGCAGCATCCGCCCCAGTTGTCCGCCTCCCAGGATCCCGACTTTCAACATGCTTGTTGTTTTGTTTCGGGCGTGAAGATAGCAAAACAGCCGGGTTTATTGCCTGTTGCTTCCTGCTCAGTGAAAATATGTTATCTTTGAATACCGTAATCATGCTTCCCGATTATCCCCATAAAATCTTTACCGACAAGCGTATTTCTTATTGCCTGCTGATGGAAGCGCTTGCGATGGACGCGGCTGCCCTGCGATAGATTCCCCCTTTGCGTAATCGTATTTAAAATTCAATCCTCATTTAAAATAGTCTAACGATGTCAACCTTATTGGCAGGCGATACCCGCCAGCAAACCCAGACTGATTTCCTGCCCCTGCAGGGAACAGACCATATCGAATTTTATGTGGGCAATGCCAAGCAGGCGGCCCATTATTACAAATCGGCTTTCGGATTTCAATCGCTCGCTTATGCAGGCCCTGAAACAGGGTTGAAAGACAGGGTGAGCTATGTAGTGCAGCAGAACAAGCTCATTTTTGTTTTTACGACAGCGCTGCGCACCTGTAATCCTGTTGCAGACCATGTATACCTGCATGGCGACGGCGTGAAGATACTGGCGCTGCTCGTTGATGACGCCGGCTCGGCCTGGGAAGAAACCGTAAAGCGTTCGGCCAGGAGCTATCTTCAGCCTACCCGCCTCCAGGATGAGTTCGGCGAAGTGGTGCTCAGCGGCATCTTCACTTATGGCGAAACGGTTCATCTTTTTGTAGAGCGGAAAAATTACCAGGGGCCTTTCATGCCGGGCTACCGCGAATGGAAAACCGTATACAATCCTCCGCCCACCGGATTGCAGTACGTGGATCATTGCGTGGGCAATGTAGGCTGGAACCAGATGGAGCCCTGGGTGCGCTTTTATGAGAACAGCATGGGATTCCGGAATATCCTTTCCTTCGACGACAAAGACATCTCCACCGAATATTCCGCCCTGATGAGCAAGGTAATGAGTAACGGCAACGGATATGTGAAATTTCCCATCAACGAGCCGGCCCAGGGAAAAAAGAAATCGCAGGTGGAGGAATACCTGGAATTCTATAATGGGGAAGGTGTGCAGCATATTGCCATGGCCACCAAAAATATCGTGGAAACAGTGACCAAATTACGCAACCGCGGTGTGGAATTTTTGAAAGTGCCGTCCACATATTACGAAACCCTGCTCGACCGGGTCGGACATATTGATGAAGACATCAACCCCCTGGCAGAGCTGGGCATCCTGGTAGACCGCGACAATGAAGGCTACCTGCTCCAGATCTTCACCAAGCCGGTGGAAGACAGGCCTACCCTGTTTTATGAGATCATCCAGCGCAAGGGAGCCAAAAGCTTCGGCAAAGGCAATTTCAAAGCCTTGTTTGAAGCCATTGAGCGTGAACAGGCAGCCAGGGGAAATTTGTAAGGAGGCTTATTAACAGGGCGTTTATATAATATTCTGGCCTCTTTTTTGTTTTATATGGTAAATTTGCAGGCCTTTACCCATAAACTAATCTTTTCCCTTTGCATGACTAACCGCCGTCTTAGCAAAAAAATCAGCTTCCTGGCCATTGGTCTGCTTCTGCAGGCCGGATGGTTGTTGGCCCAATCCACTTATTCGGTCAATTTCCTGGATTATCAGCGCTCCATTCCCAAAATAGGAGACCTCATGAAAAAGAAAGAGGACACGCTGATGAAGCAGTTCCAGGCCAAGGGATTGGTATGGCCCGCCCGTTTCATATACATCCGTTCGTTCAAGTATGACAGTGAGCTGGAAGTATGGGTGAAAAATAAATCCACCGAAAAATACAAACTGTTCAAGACCTATAAGATCTGCGCATTGGCCGGATCGCTGGGGCCTAAGCGCATGGCCGGCGATTACCAGGTTCCCGAAGGTTTTTATTATATCAATGAGTTCAACCCCAGAAGCATGTATCATTTGTCGCTGGGACTGAACTATCCGAATTGTTCCGATAAAATGCTCAGCGATCTTTCACAGCCCGGAGGCGATATCTATATTCACGGAAGCTGTGTGACCACCGGCTGCATTCCGATCACCGACGGGCAGATTGAAGAACTGTATATTCTCGCTGCGCATGCAAAGGATCTGGGAGAGGATTTTATTCCGGTGCATATTTTCCCCGTCAACTTCAACAATCCGCGCAGCGTGATGTATCTCAACAGATATCTCCAGAATTTCTCTGAATATGGCCCTTTTGAAAAAAACCTGCGAAATGCATTTTTTTATTTCGAGAAATACCGCGCCCTGCCGCTGGTGATGGTGAATAATAAAGGAGATTATATTACTGAAGATGTAGGGCCTGTTAAGGAAGAAGTGAAGCTGGAAGAAAAGCCGGCAAGCAAGCGCACCCATGCTCCGCAGCCGATCAGTGAAGAAGACCTGGCCAAAACGGTGGAAAAGCTTCCCGTTTATCCTGGCGGCAATGAAGCTTTCGGCAATTTCATTCAACAGCTCGGCAAGGATATGGTGAAAGAACTGGAGCCCGGACAGACCAAAACTTTCGTGATGGTGGAATATATTATCGATACTGCAGGCAAACCTGTTTATGCCAATGTGGTTCGTGGAGGGAATGATACCATGAATGAAAAGATAGAACACGCATTTCTGCAAATGCAGCCCTGGACGCCTGCCATGCGTTCGGGAAAGAATGTAGCCATTAAGCTTAAGCAGACCGTTATGGTGGAAGGGGAGTGAAATAGTAAATAGGCAATAAGCAATAGGCAATAAGCAATTTTTCCATTTTTTGCCCATTGTCTATTGCTTATTGCCTATTGTTTCATCAGCACCTGCACCGTTTCCGGCGACTGCTGTTTCAATACGATCTGTTTTCCTGTTGTAAGCCGGTTTACTGTTTCTTCGTTGTAATGGCGTATAGTCAGCAGCGTTAGTCCTTTTTCAATTTGCACATCAAATATTTCCGATGCGCTCAGGGCCAGCTTTTCGATCTTTTCGGCCCTGTCGTCCAGGCAGACCTGCAGGGTCACCGCTCCGCTCTGCAGGAGATTGGGTTTGATCTTGAGTTCCGAAAACAGGTGATAGAGCTCCCCGGTCGGCTTTTCTCCCACAAAAGAAAAATCTTTTGAATGAAGATGCAATAGCACCTGGTTGTCTTTAAGCACAATGATGGGCGGCAGTCCTTTGATGCTTTTGGCATGAATGATGGTGCCGGGCAGGTCTTTGTCGAGAAAGCATTTTACATAAAGCGGGATGCCTTTGTTCTGCAAAGGCTTGATGGTTTTGGGATGGATGACCTGCGCGCCGTAATAAGCCATTTCGATCACTTCATCATAGTTCAGCTCGCTGATCAACTGAGCGTCGGGAAAGATTTTCGGGTCGGCATTCATTACGCCTTCCACATCCTTCCAGATGGTCTGGCTTTCTGCATTCAGCATATTGGCAAAAACGGCTGCGGTATAATCGCTGCCGCCACGGCGCAGGTTATCTATTTCGCCGAATGAATTGCGGCAGATGTATCCTTGCGTGATGAACAGGTTATTATCCG
>CAYYZJ010000082.1:0-1783 GCA_964475615.1 uncultured Flavitalea sp.
ATATATGGGGCAAGATTGATCCGCAACGGATTTGCGCAAAGAGCCATTGTGGGCGGTGCGGACAGCCTGGCGAAATTCACCATCAACGGGTTCAATGCCCTGCTTATTCTTTCACCCGAGCCCTGCGCTCCTTTCGATGAAAACAGAAAAGGATTGAACCTGGGAGAAGGCGCCGCCTTCCTGGTACTGGAAAAGGAAGAAGACGTGTCTAACAGGAAGGTATATGCGGAGTTGACGGGGTATGGCAATGCAAACGATGCGTTTCATCCTTCCTCTTTGTCGGAGCAGGGCGACGGCCCTTTTGCTTCCATGCAGGAAGCGCTTGCCTCTGCAAAGCTCGCTCCCGAAGCCATCGACTATATCAATGCTCATGGAACCGGCACTGAAAATAATGATGAAGCGGAAAGCCGGGCCATGCTCAGGCTTTTCGGAAAAGTGCCTGCCTTCAGCTCCACCAAATCCAATACCGGCCATACTTTGGGCGCAGCAGGAGCAGTGGAGGCGGTGTTCAGCATGCTGAACCTGACCGGACAGGAAGTTTATCCCGGCCTGCATTTTAAAAAAGCCATTCCGGCAACCGGGCTGGCGCCGGTTCGCGCTTATCAAAAAATGCATTTGCAGCATGTGATGTCCAACTCCTTCGGGTTTGGAGGCAATTGCAGTTCACTGATCTTTTCAAAAGCCTGATCCATGCTCTACATCCATCAGTCCACCTGCATTTCGCCCCAACAGACCTTCCTGCATCCTGAGCTGGATGAGCTGCATGAATCATCGGAAAACAAGCTGCATATCATCGAGCCCGACTATCCCGGCATTCCTCCCGGCATGCTGCGGCGAATGGGCAAGGCCGTTAGGATGGGTGTGGGCGCTGCCTTGCCTTTGTTGAATACAGGCATCCCTATAAACGGAATCATCATGGGCACTGCCAACGGCGGAATGGAAGACTGCATCAAATTCCTCAACCAACTCATCAGCTATGAGGAAGGCATGCTTACACCGGGTAATTTTGTGCAGAGCACGCCCAATGCCATTGCTTCGCAGATCAGCATGCTGAGCGGGAATAAGTCGTATAACATCACTCACGTGCACCGGGGACTGGCTTTTGAGAACGCCCTGCTGGATGCGCTTATGCATTGCCGTGAGCATCCCGATGCGTATTATCTGCTCGAGGCAGTGGATGAAATATCGGCGTATAATTATAATATCGACTGGCTGGACAGCTGGTACCGGAAAGAACCCGTCTCCAACCGGCATTTATACGAAATAAATGCTCCCGGCAGCATAGCCGGCGAAGGCGCTGCTGCATTCCTGGTAAGCGGCAATCCTTCAGGAGCATCAGCGGCATTGCAGGCCATGCATACGATGCATACGGATGATGAGAACCTGGTCAGGGAGCAGCTCCGGCATTTTATCGAAGGGGAAAATATCGGGCTGTTTCTTTCGGGCGAAAACGGAGATAATCGCCTGCTGAAATATTATACAGCCTGCGAATCCCTGATGAGCGGCGAAATGGCAATAGGCCGGTTCAAGCATATCTGCGGAGAATATCCTACAGCATCGGCAATGGCCTGCTGGCTGGCTGCTTACCTGGTAACGGGAAAGCAATTGCCCGCCCATTTCATCAAAAGATCATCTCCGGTAACGCAATACAGGAAAATACTTATCTACAATAATTACAAAGGGGTTCAGCATAGCTTCATCCTGGTTTCCGGCACTGGCGCACAATGATTTTTGCATTTGTTCTTTTTTCTCTAAATTGTACTTGTGATCGGATCGGATTCTT
>CAYYZJ010000083.1:0-5705 GCA_964475615.1 uncultured Flavitalea sp.
AGAGCTGTGTGTTGATCTCCGACAAAACACCCGGAACATTTTTATGTATATGCAATATGCGATGCGTTCCGGTTTGCTGCGGCAGGCTCAATGGAGGAATCGTATGAGAGCCGAGCGTAATGCCCATTTCCAGGTATTGAAACAATTTATTGCTCACATCCTCGCCGATATTCTGCTGCGCTTCTTCGGTTGAGCCGCCGATATGCGGCGTGAGCAGCACATTGGGCAGATGCTGGAGCGGCGTGCTGAACCGGTCGCCATTCTTTTCCGGTTCCACGGGATAAACATCGATGGCTGCTCCTGAAATATGGCCTTCCTGGATGGCTTTTGCCAGGGCATCCAGGTCAACCACTTCGCCCCGGGCATAATTGATGAGTACCGCTCCTTTTTTGAATTGTTTGATCAGCGGTTTATTGATGAGGTTTCTGGTTTGCAGCGTATCCGGAACATGAAGGGTAACGATATCCGATTCGGCAACGAGCTCCTTCAGCGATTTCCTGGCCTCGGCATTGCCCAGCGGCAGTTTGGTAACGATATCATAACAGATCACTTTCATGCCAAAGGCCTCGGCCAGCACGCTGACCTGCGTGCCGATATTGCCGTAGCCTACAATGCCTATGGTCTTGCCCCTGAGCTCATAGCTTCCCTTCGATTCCTTGAGCCATATTCCGTCGTGCGCTGCCTTGCTTTTGTCCGGAATACGGCGTATAAGCATCACCGATGCCCCGATCACCAGCTCGGCAACCGACCGGGTATTGGAATAAGGAGCATTGAAGACCACTACACCGTGATTGGTAGCGCTTTTGAGGTCCACCTGGTTTACGCCGATGCAGAAGCAGCCGATGGCCTGCAGTTTTTTGGCGGCGTCCAGCACGGCGGGCGTGATCTGTGTTTTGGAACGGATACCGAGGAGGTGGATATCTTTGATTTCATCGATCAGCGCCTGCTCCGAAAGGGCCCCTCCCAGCTTTTTAACTGAAGTATAGCCTGCATCCTTGAAATGTTTGACCGCCGCATCGCTGATGTTTTCCAGAAAAAGAATATTGATTTTTTCTTTGGGATAGCTCGTAATTTTCTGTTCTGCCATAAAATCTGGATCGTCTTTTTGCGTTATAATTCCTCGAATCCAGTTGCAAATTTAAGCGGCATTTATTTAATTTTGTGATTACTAACCGATAAACAAAAGTCCTTGTGAAAACCATCTGTTGTTATTTACTGGCCATCCCTTTTCTGGTATGCTGCGGACAGCATGATCCAAAGCCCGTTTCAGTCATTAAAAAAGACACTACAATCCTATCCGATTCGCTTTCCCAGCGGCTCAGCGCCCAGGAATTCCGTCGTTATGCTGCTGCTTCCCACCATTTTTTTGATTCCCTTTTTCTCAGAGGCGGCCTCAATGGAAGCGTGCTGGTAGCCAAAAACGGTGAGATCGTTTATGAAAGATGCAGCGGCTTCTGCAATCCCCGTACAAAGCAGGATTCCATCAACGAACATACCCCTTTTCATATCGCCTCCGTTTCCAAGACCTTTACTGCGATGGCCGTGCTGAAATTATGGGAAGAAGGCAAGCTCGATATTCATGATGAAGTATCGAAATACCTGCCCGGCTTTCCCTTTCCCGGCACCACCATCAAAAACCTGCTCAGCCAGCGAAGCGGCCTGCTGAACTATGTGCATTATATGGATCGGGCGGGCTGGGACAGGCGAAAATTCCTGACCAATGCCGACCTGCTGCAATACATCATCACGCACAAGGACAAGGTGCATGGCGCTCCCCCCGGAAAACATTTTGAATACTCCAATACCAATTATGCCCTGCTGGCGCTGATCATCGAAAAAGCATCGGGACAAACCTATCCCGAATATGTAAGCAAAACCTTTTTCGAGCCGCTGAAAATGGAAGATACTTATGTGTTCAGCCTGTCGGACACGCCGAAAGCCATGAAATCGTACAAACGGAACGGCCGCGCCTATCCGCTCGAATTCCTGGATGCCGTGTATGGCGATAAGAATATTTACAGCACCACACACGACCTCATGAAATGGGACATGGCCCTGCGCTCGGGCCTTTTGTTCAAGCAGTCTACGCTGGACAGTGCATACATGCCTTACAGCTTCGAGAAGCCCGGCAAGAAGAACTATGGCCTGGGCTGGAGGATGCTGCTGATCCCGAACGGGAAAAAGCTGATCTATCACAATGGCTGGTGGCATGGCAACCGCACCGTATTCATCCGCATGATCGATGAAGGAGCCACCATCATTGCCCTTTGCAATAATGACAATACGCGGGTATACGCTGCCAAAAAACTATGCGACCTGTTCGGCAATTATCAGCAGGGCGGCGAAAGATTTGAAGAAATGGAAAATGATTCCCTTGGAGGCGGTGAAAATTCAACAGCCAGCGTTGCGCAAACTGAAAGCGATAAACCGGCTGCCGTAACCCCTGCAACGACTGCTCATAAAAAAACAGTGAAGCACAAAACAGCAAGACGCAGGATCCATCGCACCGTGCATAAGCACCCCAAAGCCAAAACCACTTAGCCAGTTATTGCATCCCAGGCTTATACGTATTCGCACATTAGCCATTCGCAAATCCGCACATTTTCATACCTTCCCGTATGCAAATTTTTTCTGCCGAGCAGACCAGGCTCTGGGATGAATTTACGATCAGGAACGAGCCCATTCCCTCCATCGACCTCATGGAAAGGGCCGCCACCCGCTGTGTTGAATGGCTCGAAACGCATCAGTACCTCGATCGCACCTTTATCATATTCTGCGGAAAAGGAAATAACGGGGGCGATGGGCTGGTCATTGCGAGACTTTTATCCGAACGGGAATGCCATGTATCGGTGAATATCCTCGAGTTCGGTCATAAAGGCACCGATGATTTTCAGCTTAACCTGGCCAGATTGCATCAAACCGCTGTGGAGATCCGTTTTATTCAGAGCGAAGCGCATTTCAATCCCATACCCAAAGAATATGTTGTGATCGATGCCTTGTTCGGATCGGGCCTCAACCGCCCGCTCGAGGGACTGACCGTTAAACTTATCGAACACATCAACAACTCCGGCGCCGAGATCATTGCCGTAGATATTCCCAGCGGACTGTATGTGGACAAGAGCTCGGCCGGCAATGCCATCATCCGGGCAACCTATACGCTCAACTTTCAATCTTACAAACTGGCTTTCCTCGTTGCCGAGAATGAGCCCTACATGGGAACCGTTCAATTGCTCGACATCGGCCTGCATCCCGATTACCTGCATCAAACAGAAAGCCGGTTTACATTAACCGATACGGCTGTCATCCGCTCCATCTTCAGGCCCAGGAAAAAATTTGCCCACAAAGGTAATTTCGGTCATGCATTGCTGATAGCCGGCAGTGAAGGAAAGATGGGAGCTGCCGTGCTGGCTGCCCGGGCCTGCCTGCGCAGCGGCGTCGGATTGCTCAGCGTTCATATCCCGGGATGCGGTTATACGGTATTGCAAACTGCTGTTCCGGAAGCCATGGTAATTACGGATGAGGATGACCGTAAGAACACTACCCTTCCCGATGAATTGTCCAAATATACGGTGATCGGAACCGGCCCCGGACTGGGAACGCATAAGAAGACAAAGGAGCTGATACAAAACCTCCTGCAGCAATACCGCCAGCCCATGGTGCTCGATGCCGATGCGCTCAATATACTTGCGGCGGAACAGTCTTTGCTCGGATCGCTTTCCCCCCACTCTATTCTTACGCCGCATCCCAAGGAATTTGAAAGATTGTTCGGCGCTTCCGCCAATGATTTTGAACGGATACATCTCGCCTGTACCAAAGCCGCGCAATACCAGGTGGTCATTGTATTGAAAGGTCATTATACTTTCATTGCACTGCCTGATGGCAAAGGGTATTTCAATGCAACGGGTAATGCCGGTATGGCAAAAGGAGGCAGCGGGGATGTGCTTACCGGTATTCTTACCGCACTGGTATCACAGCGATATACAAGCGAAGATGCTGCTGTGCTGGGCGTTTATCTCCATGGTTTGGCTGGCGATATTGCAGCAGATGTTTTTTCGCTGCAGGCCATGCTTCCCAACGACCTCATCCATTTTTTGGGAAAAGCATATCTGGATATCGAAAAGAAAATCATTTGATGGTTATGCTGATGGTATCGGCACCCCGAAGATGTTTCCCGCCTGCATTTTTTGGCCCATGGTCTGTATAGCTGGCAGTAAGCAGGTAGGTTCCCTTTTCCGTCATCGATGCCGGTATGATGCCGGTTATTCCGTTGAGATAATGGATGCCTTGCTGACTGGCATATTTAAGTATCCAGAGCACGGTGTTTTTTATTTCTTCGTTGCTGAGTTCGGGATGGGAAGGCATTTTTTCTTTTCCTCCCCATATTCCGGCGCTTCCGTCCCTGATACGCCTGATGAGTGAATCCCTGTTGGCTTTGTTGTCGGGATAATGTTTGCCGATCTCGAAAAAAGAAGGGCCGATGGATTTGCCGTCGAAATTATGGCAGTTGAAACAGTTGGAGCTCCTGATCACGGCGAGGCCGGGTGCATCCTGCGAAACAGATGGCTTGGATGATTTGGTTATACGTTTTACTTCGAGCAAAACTTCCAGCGGATTTATTTCATCGAATTTGGAATTTCCGTCTTCCGGATCTTCAACGCTGATCTCATAACTGACGGCTGTTCCGGCATTATAGACGGCTTTGCTGTTTGGAGAAACGAATTTCACTTTGGGCGGATGGTTATCCTGCAGTGAAAAATGGGTTAATGTGAGAAAAATAACGGGAAGAATAGCTCGTGTTCTCATATCAGATTTTATTGATCTCGGCGGCGACGCGTTGTGCGGAGCGAAGGCAGGATTCCATGCCGCGGCTCATGTTGTCGGCATAGGTGCCGGCAAAATAGATCCGGCCTTCGGGCATCATGATCTGCGGCCAGAATTTATGCAGCTCGCCTATGGGGAAAGGTTCCATTTCGCAGGTGGGTGCGTATTTGTCTTTTGTCCAGTCGAGTGTAAGCGCCTGCTCGATGGTATCCTGCTTGCCGGGATATAATGATCTGAAGGCGGCAAGCACGCGTTGAGGGGAAAGTCCGCCGGGCCCGTATGCCTTCAGAATGACGCGGTGGGTATCCACTTCATTTGTTTCCATCCAGATGGAAGAAATATCGGGATGTTCAAATTCCATGTTGATGCTTTCCAGTCCATCGTCGAGCCAGAATTTGGAGGCGGCTTCAAAAACATAGAAGGGATGAGAAGAATACGAGAGGTTGTCGACCACATATTGCTTGGCCGGAGAAAGCGCCGGGCTCACCGGTATTTTCCTGAATACGGGCAGGCTGATGCAGACCACCAGCGCATCGGCGCTCATCTGCATTTCCTTTCCGTTGTTGAATGATTTATAGGTGACCGTTACGCTTTGTGCATTATGCTGAATGGAAAGCACCGGATGGTTCAGTCTAACGCGGTTGCCTAAGCGCTTTGCGAAAGCCATGGGCAACTGTTCATTGCCTCCTTTGAGGTGAAAGGTTTCTCCTTCCGAGAAGGGGATTCCGCGGGATTTCATGACCGACAATCGCCACAGGTAATAGAGCGCCGAAGTGCCGTTGCCGCCCAGGAAGCGGAGCGCTGTGGCGGAAGCGCCTTCTTTTTTGTACAGGTCGGCCATGGAGAATGTATCATAATCATCGAGGCCGGCGCCGAAAGGCTGG
>CAYYZJ010000084.1:0-2335 GCA_964475615.1 uncultured Flavitalea sp.
GAATGATGATGCTCTTTAGGAACGATGAATACGCTTACGATGCTGGCAGCGCTTTGCTGGCGGCGCAGTTTTTCCGCAGCGCGGGAAATATAGGTAGCAACAGCCTCTTTCAATTCATAGAGTTCGGTAACGGGCCTTCCGAACATGCGTGTAGTGGCGATCATTTTTTTATCGGTGAGGTCTTTTTTCATGAGGATGGCCGGTTCGCCGCGCAGCTCTTTGATGAGGCGAACGCCCACTACGCCTCCGAGATGGCGATGCGCCCATTCCTCAGGCATATTGCGCAGATCCCAGGCGCTGGTGATGCCCATGTTCACCAGCCTGGAAGCATAGGCGCCGCCAACGCCCCAAACGGCGCTTACCCTTGTCTGTTGGAGCGCGATCCGTTCTTCCTCTTCCGTAAGCAGCAACCGAACGCATCCGCTTGCCGCCTTGTCCTTTTTTGCAATATAGTTGGCCACCTTGGCCAGTGTTTTGGTAGATGCCACGCCAACCGAAACAGAGATGCCTGTCCATTGCTCCACGGTTTCCTTAATGTGTTTCGCATAGTCATGAAGGTTAGTCGCGTCGATGCCGTCGAGATCCAGGAAGGCTTCATCTACCGAATACACTTCAACGCGGGGTGAGAGGGTGCGCAGGGTTTCCATCACCCGCTGGCTCATATCGCCGTAGAGATGATAGTTGGATGAAAATACCGCCACTTCATTCTTTTCAATGATATGCCTGGCCTGGAAATAAGGGCCTGCCATTGCTATTCCCAATGCCCTGGCCTCATCGCTGCGCGATACGATGCAACCGTCGTTATTGCTCAGCACTACCACGGGCTTGTGCTGCAGGTCGGGCCTGAACACCCGCTCGCAGGAGCAATAGAAGCTGTTGCAGTCAACGATAGCTTTCATACCATATCATTTAGATCATACTGCATGAATGACATAAGTAACCACGCCCCATATCGAAAAGCTGGAAACCGAGGCGTCGATATCGATGGGCGCCAGTCCCGCTGTTTCCGGAAGCAGCCTCATTTTGCCGATCGTTTTTTCGAAGCGGCGGATCAGCATTTCGCCGTTGAGCACAGCGATCACGATCTTTCCGTTCACTGCTTTTACCGAACGGTCAACGATGGCAATATCGCCGTGATGAATGCCGGCGCCGATCATGGCATTGCCTTTTATGCGGAGAAAAAAAGTAGCGGGCTTGTTGTGAACGAGCTGTTCGTTCAGATCGATCCCCCTTTCCATATAATCGTCTGCGGCAGCAGTGAAGCCGGTGGCATTGGCTGTCTTTACATCATGCTGGGTAAACCGCTTCGAGCCTTTATAGGCGCCGCTGTAAAAAAATTCCTCTTCCATAATTTATTTTTGGTTGTTTACTAAAAGTTTTAGTAAATTTATGCTAAGTTAATGAGCAACCCAATTTATTGGGCAGAAATTTTTGAATCAAAATGAATCGTTATGAAACCAACCATCCAGGGCATGCCCGGCTATCGCATCAATGAATACATGCTGGTGCTGAGCCCGCATGAGGAATTATGGAACCGCATTATGCAGGTGAAAAGAGAATTTTCTGAAACCTACCAGGCAGCGCATGCGCTCTGGGGCAAACCGCATCTTACGCTGGCCCAGTTCGTTCAGTATGAAATGATGGAGGAGCGGATCCTGAACCTGTTGAACACAGTGGCCATGGGCCATCATCCCATCAAGGTGGAGCTTAAAGATTTCGGTAGTTTTCCTTCGCATACCATTTATATCAATGTCATCAGCAAGGAGCCCATCCGCGACCTGGTAAGAAAGATCAGGCCATCGCAGAAGCTCCTGAAGCTGGACAATGACAACAAGCCCCATTTTCTTGATGAGCCGCATCTGACCATTGCCCGCAAGCTGCTGCCCTGGCAATATGAAAAAGGATGGCTGGTATATGGCCAGCGCCATTTCAATGGAAGGTTTATTGCAGAGGCCATGCTGCTGCTGAAACGAAGAAGGGGCGACAAGCCCTGGCAGATCGCCCGGCGGTTTGAGTTTATGAACCTGCCGGTATCTACAAAGCAGGGAGAATTGTTTGTCTGAGTAAAGGCTACGATTATTTATTCATTTTTTCGTAAGGCGTCAAACGCGAATCGTGAGCGATATTGACGATTCACGTCTCCCGACTGGCGATTCACGGCTGACGCCTCACGGCTAACAGGTATACTATGTCAAATCAACTCAAACAGGATCATTTTCCTGTTGCCGTTTCCTATAAAGAAGAGGCCGATCAATATCTTAAAGGCAGAGGCGCACAGATCAATACCAAAAACCGTTTCCTGAAAGATGAACGTACAAAAGAACATATAGAAGGG
>CAYYZJ010000085.1:0-2339 GCA_964475615.1 uncultured Flavitalea sp.
GTAAAAAACGTCAGATGCCTGCGATGGCCTTTCACATCGATCCACCAGTAGCAGAAAGCCAGCTCCAGCAGGCACCAGCCCAGGGAAGCCAGGGTAAAGGAGCTGGTGGCAATTCGTTTGATGATCGGCGTTATATGCAGCCGGTCGAGCCCGTAGCCGGCCAGCAGGCAGACAAAAGCCCATACCAGCATGGGCCGCAGCTTCTCCTTATCAGAAAGCAGCAGCTTGCCCACCAGCGATCCGGCGATCGTATGCACTGCAGTAGGAATGCAGTTGATGGCCACCCATCCGCCGGGATTGATCTTGTTCATCAGGAGCAGGTCTACATAATTCCCGAAATTATGCTGATCCGTAAACGGCTGGTCGAATCCGGGAACATGGGTGAAGCGGTACAGGATTTCCGTCAGCAGCAGCAGTCCGCCACAGACAAGTATCTGCGCCGTGGCCGGCCAGCGGAAAATGAGGAAGGCAACCAGTGTGGTAAATGACAATTGGGTGAGCACATCCCATAGCTCGAATGATAGTTTATCGCCCCTTACCGCATAATCCAACACGCCCCAGAAAAAAAGCCAGAAGCATCTTTTGAGGGTTTTCCTGAACGAATGGCTCCAGCTTATTCCCTGGTACTGCTGTTTGTTCAGCGAAAGGGCCATGGCCGCGCCTGCCATGAACATGAAGCTGGGCTGGATCAGATCCCAGAAGCGAAGGCCGTTCCAGGGGTGATGAAAGAACTGCAGGAAAAAGCCGTTGAGGAAATTCCCCTTGCTGGCTTCAAACAGGCCGTTATACAGTCCGGCGCTTTCCAGGGCCAGCAATACCATGATAAAGCCGCGCATGAAATCGAGCGAGAGCAGTCTTTGCGATGGAAGTGGTTTTGGTTCCGGGGGATTCATGAGTATAAAAATAAAGAAAGGAATTGTTATACGCTTCCGGAATCGATTGCGTAAACGCTGAACGCATAACGCGAAACGCTGAACGCAGAACGCATGGTCAAAGGTGCGTTCTGCGTTCGGCGTTAAGCGTTCAGCCCTAAAAAGATTTGGTGAAATCATTTTTCCATTACATATTTGCAATGCAATGAAAAGTCAAATAATCAATAAGCAGTGGTGGTGGCATACTAACTCCTTCCGGGGCGAGTAATGCTATTACTGCATGTATGATCATATTTGGCCCCGATGTATTCGGGGCTTTTTTATTTGTAAGAACCGGGATGAGATTAATGGGATATATGGGAGATAGATGATTCGCCCCTTTCCCGTTAATCCCAAACATCCCCAAAATCTCAGTTCAGATTATGAAACGGATCGGGATAAAAACGAGCTACAAAAAACTGCTTTCCGACGTACACACACCGGTAGGCATCTATCTCCGCCTGCGCGATCGCTTCCGCGATACCATCCTGCTGGAAAGCACCGACTATCACACTTCAGAAAACAGCTATTCCTATATCTGCATCAATGCCATTGCCGGCATCGAGATCACCGATATCAACAATATTGAATTCAAGCTGCCGGGCCAGCATCCCGAGAAAGCCCTTATCCGGCAGCCATCCGAGGTGCCCGGCCTGCTTTGGGATTTTATGGGGAAATTTGAAGTAAATCCCGCGGCAGAAAAACCGGTAAGGGCGGCGCAGGGGCTGTTCGGCTATACCAGCTTCGATGCCGTTCAGTTTTTCGATACCATCAGGCTGTCCGCAGCCAATGGCCGGTCTTCCCATCCCATTCCCCTTATGCGTTATCGGTTATACCAGTACGTTATTGCCATCAATCATTTCAAGGACGAGTTGTATATCTGCGAAAATGAGATCACGGGACTGGAAACCGAACGCGAAGTAGTGGAATCGCTGATCCGGAGCAAGGATGTGCCCACGTATCCCTTCAAGGCAAACGGTAAGGAAATATCGAATATGAGCGATGAAGAATACCGGCAGATGGTGGAAAAAGGGATCAGTAGCTGTTATCGCGGCGATGTATTCCAGATCGTGCTCAGCCGGAAGTTCCAGCAGGGTTTTATGGGAGATGAATTCAATGTATACCGCGCCCTGCGTAATATCAATCCCTCTCCTTATCTTTTCTTTTTTGATTACGGCGATTACAAGCTCATGGGCTCTTCTCCCGAATCGCAGATCCTGATCCGCGACGGCAAGGCCATCATGCATCCCATTGCCGGCACCTGCAGGCGCACCGGCGATGACGATACTGACCGGCAGATGGCCGAAGCCCTGCTGGCCGATGCCAAGGAAAATGCAGAGCACGTGATGCTGGTAGACCTCGCCCGGAATGACCTGAGCCGGCAATGCGATGAAGTATCGGTTGTTCATTACCGTGATATACAGTATT
>CAYYZJ010000086.1:0-2483 GCA_964475615.1 uncultured Flavitalea sp.
CAAAGGTAACAGCCTGATGGAAGCGTTCCTCGACTTTGAACAGAAAAAGATGTAAAGCAAAAACAAAAATCCGGGCAGCCATCCCCGGATTTTTTTCTTTCAACTGAAACCCAAATGAAAGAAAAAAACGGTTAACTTGTAACCTGTTTACAGCTCTTTGATAGGATAGAAAAACCGGTTTGAGTACGTATCGGTTTGGGTTCAATGGCATGGAGAAAGACAACGAGGCTAAGGGCGAGTGGAACAGTTATTATGCACTGAATTGGGAATATGATCCCAGAGCAGTTACCAGATGGAATACCGATCCAAAGCCAACAGCAGGCGTAAGTCCGTATGCTGTATTTAATGGCAATCCGATTTTATATACCGATCCGTTGGGTGATTCTGGAATAAATCCCATTATGCCCAGGCATCCCATTGAAAAGCCTTCGGATGCGGGGTATCTCCTTTATAACGTCATTGGTACAGTAGTCAATGGAGTACAGGCTTTGGTTACTAAAGGCGGTGATTATGTACAGGCAGCATCCAAAGCTGATCCTGTTGCAGGAATTAACAACCAGGTAAGCAGCGATTATAATTCAGTAAAAGGATTTGTAAATAGTCAGATAGATTATTTTAAAAAGACACCAAATAAGCAAATAGCTGCCGACGCAAAAGCATTTTTCACCAATCCGGATAATTATTTTAATGCTGCGGAGCAGGTTATAGGAGGAGTACTTTCTTTCCGAAACTTTTCATTAGGCACTGACGCGTCATTCGCCAAAATCAATGTGGCAAAAGATTTTTCATTGAAAAGTTCGACTGTCGCTGAAGAAGGAGTTCAATATACTAAGTCCAGTTTGAAGCTTGGGCAGGAAATGCATCAGGCTTATAAAGTGGGGGCGGAAGGCATTAAAGAATTCAGATTGCCAAGTGGTAGGCGTATCGATTTTCTTGATATTAAAAATAGTACTATTTACGAGTTGAAACCATTTAATCCAAGAGCGATAAAGGCGGGGGAAAACCAACTCAATATATACATGAAAGAATTACAGTCAATGCCGCAATTTAAAGGAATCAATTGGAAAACAGTTTTAGACACTTATTGATATGGATAGTAAAAAGTTTAAAAATATCTTTGATGAAGCAGCCAGGAGAAATGGTTTTGAAAAAGCTTTCGGCGGTTGGTTTAGAGAAAGCCCTGAATGCATAGTAGTGCTTGACTTGCAGAAGTCAAACTTTGGTGATTACTATGAATTAAACATTAAAATATTTGTTCAGGGCCTGTTCGGGAATAATTATGTAAAAAGTAAGGATCTAGTTAAGAAGCATACGGGTGATATTTTTACAAGGCAGCCGAATGAGTACAAAGATGTTTTGGACTTCAGTGTACTACTAGATGATTTGAAACGCAAAGAAAGATTAGAAATTTTATTTAGTGATTTTATTGTACCGTTGACGAATAAGGCTCTCTCAAAATCAGGTATTAAAGAGCTAGCTGAGCAAGAAAGAATTTTTTTACTTCCGGCAGTTAAAGGAGAACTGGCATAAGTATGGATAAAGTAATAGATAATCTTGCAGGGGTTTATAAAAAACTCGAAACATTAAAAGAAATCAAGACTGATGCGGTCAATTGGGTGACCTATTATTTTGATGAAAGGACTAATGAAAAATGGATTAAAGAATACCCCCACTCTGAATATCATGGTGGAGGTGCTCCCCAGTTGCGTTTAATCAATAAATTTCCTTGGGAATAACCATTAGTTTTATTCAGAATGCTATAGGGGAATAAGAACCGTATTCAAATAGCAACTTAACCGTTGGTCTTTTGGCCAGCGGTTTTTTATTTGGATGTGAGCAGTTGCGGGCTGGAGATGTTGATGAGGTGCTGGAGGCTATCGATGATATGGTGTAGGGAATCTATCCTGTGCTGGCGTTGAAAATACTGTATAGAATCCTCTCTGTATTGTTTAAGCTCCTGGTAATAGATTTTCATCCATTCTTTATACAGGCCGGGGCTTGAGCCTTTGAGAAAAGGGCCTGGTTTGGTTGGTCTGACAGGGGGCCGTTCCTTACGCCTGAAAATGGTCGTGCTGTCGTTGATGTGAATAGGAATAAACTCAGCGCTGTCGGGCATACCGGGCAGGCGGTAGTATCTTAAATGATACGGATTATCGGAGGAGGAATCTGTTTTCGTTTGGCCGAGGGCGTTAGCCGATATGAAAACAAGGGCCAGGCCGATAACCGTTTTAGGACGCATAGGCTTTTTTAGTTTTTCTATCGCGCAGGAAAGCGTCGATGAGCTCGAAGACATGGGATTTATCCTGGTCATTGAGCTTTTGGATATCCTGCAGGCGTTTGAGCGTTTTGCTGTCGATATGGGTATCTGTTTTGCCGGTAAGATAATCCAGGGACACTTCCAGGGCATCGGCAATTTTAGCGGCCACTTCAATGGAAGGTTTTACTTCATCCCGTTCATACTTACCAATGATATCGCCGGAGGT
>CAYYZJ010000087.1:0-2037 GCA_964475615.1 uncultured Flavitalea sp.
GTGCCTTCTGTCCGGAATATCAATAAAACGGCTCCTTATATGCACAATGGAGTGTATAAGACGCTAGACCAGGTAATGGAGTTCTACAATAATGGGGGAGCGGCAGGTTTAGGAATAAGCCTTCCCAATCAAACGCTTCCCAAAGAACCTCTTCGGCTGACTGAGAAAGAAAAAGAGGATATCATTGCTTTTATGAAGAGTTTAGAAGATTAAGATTAAAAGCTATCTCCTTATGGATCGTGCCTGCAAGCTCATTATATGGAAATTTGTCAGCATTTAGAATCGAACACTACACAAACATGAGATCAGCCGTCTTATATAAAGATCAGAAAATAAATCACTCCCCATATCAAAGTGAGGATCGAGCCAAGGACCAAGTCAAACTTGTGTTTTTGGGCATCCCTTGCTATAAGTATCCTATACAGCGCATAGAGGATAAAAATAGGAACAAGCCCTAAAGGAAGGAGCATCATGTCCAGGCGATTTTATACGCTTTAATAAAGATACAAATAAGAAGTTGTGCTGCATCCACCTGGTTTGTCACCGTTACTTATCTTAGTGGTCATAAAAAAGCGTCATAATATATTGATTATAAAATTGTTACGAGACTATGTGGCGAGACTGGGAACTCAAAGCTGAGAAATATTGCGGTAATGAGGGTGAAACCACTTTTCCTAATATTTTGGCATTTAATTAATTGTGATTATATTTTAGGATACTAATGCGTAGCTAAGGCTCTCTCATGAGGGTTTTGAAGAACCCTCCGGATTGAATATCTTTGGTAAAATTACCTGAATGTCGGATGCAGTAAAAATATTGCCCCATTATACCTATAGTGACTACCTGAATTGGGAAGGTCAGTGGGAACTGATTGAAGGTATTCCTTATGCTATGAGTCCTCTCCCGATACCCAAGCACCAACGGATTGCTGGCCGTCTGACTGCTGAATTTATATTTCAGTTGAAAGACTGTCCAACGTGTGAGGCTTATCCGCCCTTAGATTATCGAATTTCTGATGATACGATCCTGCAGCCCGATATGCTCGTTGTGTGTGGAGAAATATCAAAAAAATACCTGGACTTCCCGCCTGCCTTAGTCGTGGAAATATTATCCCCCTCTACTGCCTTGAAGGATCGACATAGCAAATTCTCTATTTATGAATCTCAAGGCATTCCATATTACCTGATCATTTCTCCCGACGCGCAGGAAGTTGAGATTTATAAGTTAGTTGAGAAGGCCTATTTCCTTGATCAAAAGGGCAAAGATTTTCAATATCGGTTTGCTTTGAATGGATGTGATGCTACCATTGATTTTAAGCAGATTTGGTAAACACTTCAATGCCTGCTGGAAAAATATTAAAGAAGGACGAATATTTTGCAAACTAATATATTATGCTAACAGAGGTCAATTCACGAACTAAGCCTTGAATATCCATCCCTTTTTCGCAGAGTGTTTTTTGAGCCAGAGATTTAGGCAGACATTCTGAAAACTTTGAAAACCAAACCGGTTTAACTTCTTTCTCAACCAAGCCTTGTATATCCTGCTGAGTCATACCTCGTAAATCGGAGATCAGATCATATATATTTTTTAGAGAAGGAAAGGCTTTTTTGTCTACACTGATAGCTATTTTCTTAAAGTCACACTTTATGTTCCCTCCAATTTTAATATAGATAAGGAGATTTAATGCCCGGTTGATCTTATCTCCTGAAAAAGTCCAATAAAACTGTCTTATACCTTTTTAACGAATAGCAGTTTTTGTCGAGTATTAGAAGGCCCGATAGGAATTCGGATGGCTGGCCGCTTGTCCCTTATACACAATTGATTGCTCAAAGTGACGGGTGCTTGAGATAGATCGCCTGCTTTAAACCGAAAAACTATATTTCCCGAGAAAGGCACAAAACCATTACTTGTTGTAGGCGTATCAGCAGGAATTGACCAAGATCCTATTGCGTTAAGAAGCTGTCTTTTTACCGGATTTCCCGTGGTGCTAAGCACCATATCTGGTAAATTCATCACTTGAATGGAGCCATTTGCGCG
>CAYYZJ010000088.1:0-2614 GCA_964475615.1 uncultured Flavitalea sp.
AAAAAATCCATAATACAAATGGCCCATAAGCTGTCCGATATACAATGCCAGTCCGATGCTTACGATGAGCACGAACAGGAGAATCCCGATAAAAATGGCAATGCCGGAAACCAGGGAAGACACAATATCCGATGACTTGTCGATGGTCTTTAATTTCACCAGATCGATCCTCGTTTCGAGGTATTCGGTCAATTTTTCCAGTAAGGATTTGATGGAGCTGCTGTTTTCAGGCATGATCAACGATTTGGTTAAAGGATCCGTTTATTGGTCAGGCTTACCAGCGTTGAACGGCAGTCAGCTTGTCTTCCACCTTGTCGACGAACTCTGTAAATTTTTCCTTCAGCGTATCGGCCAGCTCGTTTCCCTTTGATTTTATTCTCCTTCTTGTCTTGGAACCTTTTCCCGGCGCAAAAAGAACACCCAGCAGCGCACCGGTCGCTAATGCAGTGAGCAGGCCGGCAACTATTTTTTTGTTTGTCATGATGATAAATATTGATGATTCATAAACCCTGAATATTGTGCCAATTGTCATTTGCACTTTCTGCTCGCCGCCCGCTATCCGCTTTAATTCATTTTCCCCAAAAACTGGGGAATAACTTCTACATACCATACCTGATTTCCACAATCGGGAAACCGGCCGATCGGCTTTAAACCCCTGTTCCGTCTTTCACAAGGCAATAAGCGAATAATTGGTGTTGAATTTGTTTACAAAGCATACGTGGAATCAAGAGCGAGAATATAAATGATCTGCTATGTTAAATCAGGTACAGTCGCAGAAGCTGCAGCATAAAATTCTTCCCCATCATATAGCCCTGTTGAACCTGCTCCACCTCGATTCGATTGCGCTGGAGCAGCGTATTGAAGACGAGATCAATGAAAATCCGGCATTGGAGGAGATCAGCCTGTCCGAAGAGAACGGCAAGGACAAATTCTCCAAGGAAACGATCCAGGATTTTCAGAACTGGGAAGAATATTGCTATGACGATATTCCGGATTATAAAACGGAATACGAGAATTACCTGCCTGCCGATAAAATGCCCGACAGGCAATTGGCCGAGGTAGTGGATTTCAGGATGGAGCTGAAAAAGCAATACCGTTTCAACGAAGCGGATGAAGCAAAATATCCGCTCGCCGATTTTCTTATCGATTCGCTGAACGAGCACGGTTTTCTGTCCCAGGATCTGGAAGCCATTGCCGAAGAAATATCGTTCAAGAACAATACCTGGATCAATACAGAAGCGCTTGAACAGATACTGGTCTCCCTCCAGGAGCTGGATCCCATCGGGGTAGGGTCGCGGAACATGAAGGAATATTTTCTGATCCAGCTTAGGAAAAAAGACAAGTCCGATCCGGATATCCGGCTCGCCATGAGCCTGCTCGAAAACCATTTTGCCGACCTGCGTTCGGGCAATGTGGAAAAGATCAGGCGGGATATGAAGATCAGTGAAGAAGAGATGAAAAGAATCCTTCACCTCATGGCCACCCTGAAGACAAGGCCGGTAACCGGCGCCGAAGCGCCCATGCAGGTGAATGAAACGGTGCTGCCCGATTTTGTGGTCACCCTCGAAGGCGATGAGCTGCAGGTATCGCTTTTCCGCCAGCGCTCATCGGCATTGCATGTAAGCCAGTCGTGGGTGGAAAGCGTTCAAAGCCTGGAGCAGGACAAGAATGCCGACCGGGCAACGCGGCAGTATATGCGCAGCAAGCTGTCTTCCGCACAATGGTTCATCAAGGCCATTCAGGAGCGCGAAGCCAATATGCTCAAAGTAATGAGGGCCATCGTGGAGTTCCAGCGGGATTATTTCCGCTTCGGCGACCTCATGCAGTTGAAGCCGATGGTATTGAAGAATATTGCCGATATGGTTGGACTGGACATCTCCACGGTTTCGCGCATTACCTGCAACAAATATGCTGACACGCATTTCGGCATGATCCTGCTCAAGGATCTCTTCACCGAGGGACTGATAAACAAGGAAGGAGCCGTGATCAGCAATAAAGTGATCCAGACCATTGTTGAGGAAGTGGTGAGCAAGGAAGACAAGAAAAAACCATATACCGACCAGCAGTTGGCCGACATCCTTTCCCGTAAAGGATATTGCATTGCGAGAAGAACGATAGCCAAATACCGCGACCAGTTGAATATTCCGGTAGCCCAGATGCGGGCAATATGGTATTGAACATAAATTACTGATTCCAATTTAATAATATGAAAAAAATCTTAGTGATAGACGACGACAGAGACATTTGTTTGCTGTTGAACCGTTTCCTCACCCGCAGGGGTTATGAGGTAACGGAGATGTATACCGGAAAAAAAGCATTGTCGTACCTGGAAACCGCACAGCCCGATCTGATCATGTGCGATTTCAGGCTGGAGGACATGGATGCAACCGTGCTGCTGTCGAGCATCAAATCAAGATATCCTTCGATGCCGGTGATCATCATCACGGGCTACAGCGATATGCGCATTGCCATAAAAGTGATGAAGATGGGCGCTTACGATTATATTACCAAGCCGCTGCTGCCGGACGAGATCATCTTTACCATACAGCAGGCCATCGAGCACAGCGAAAAAAAGACCGAGCCGGAAAAGGAAAAAGAACCGGCCGCCGAAGAA
>CAYYZJ010000089.1:0-2235 GCA_964475615.1 uncultured Flavitalea sp.
GAAGTGTTGCCGCCCGACGAGCTGGAGATCAGCAGGCACAACTCAAACCGCTTCAACCTCGATGGCGGCGATCAGGGCAGCACGGAATACAGCGCAGGCGATATCTGGCTGCTGCCTTATTGGATGGGAAGATATTTACAAGTAATCAGCGCACCGCAAAAATGAATAAAGGAGCAATCATACTGTTCATGCTTGGCATTTCACCGGCCTGCTTTGCACAACAGGTATATCAGGATAAACCTTATCTGCAGGACTACAGCATCAAGTATTATCCGGAAGAAAAAAGGACAGTGCTGCGCAAGATCGTTTCCGATCTCAGTGGCAATATCCAGGTCCTGTCGGACAAAGGACTGCTGAAACCCAATGCAGGTCAGTTATTATATCCAGGTGCACTGGTAAAAGACCTCAGCTACAGGCCCATCACGGATAAAAAAATTTCCGGCCTTGGTTTATACGATCGGCAGCTCGTATATATCGATGACAAAGCTGTACTGAGCAATGCCTGGGCCGGAAAGCTGTATTGCCTGCATCAAATGCCCGGGGCAAACATTTTTGCAGGCGGCAGGGATTTTTCTTTTTTGATATCGGATGGTCAACGCCTTCAACTGCTCAATATAAAAGGAAAATTGTGGGATGGAAGATTGGATTCAGTGCTCGACATTCAAACATCCAACAATCTTTTCTGGCTGCTTACTCCGCATTCACTGGTACGCTTCTCGCCGGAGGAAAAAAAATTGAAACCTGTTTTCCATGGCCATGATCTTACCTGCTTTACCCTTATCGATAACGGCAGAACCATCATTGCGGGTACTCATAACGGTTATATCAGCATCGATGCGGAAACAGGGAAACAACTCCGCGAAATCAACAGAAAGCTCCCGTGCACGGATATCACTGTTGTCCGCGAAATCCGCAATAAGCTCTGGTTCGGTTCATCCAAGGGCGCTTTTATGCTGCGCGATGACGGCAAATTCAATTACTATGCTTCGCAGCGATGGCTGCCGGGCGATAAGGTAGCTGATATCTCCGCAGGAGATGATCATGCCGTGCTGATATTGACCGACAAAGGCCTGGCTAAAATATGCTTTGAAAAAATGAGCCTCTATCAAAAAGCCCTGTATTACGAACGGCAGGTGAGACAGAGGCATATACGCTATGGTTTTTATTGCGATTATGTACGAATTCAAAATGGAGATATTTCCAGCTTTGAGCTCGGCCCGCACGACAGCGATAATTTATGGACATCGATGTACCTCGTGAGCCAGTTGTTCCGCTGGCTGGTTACACATGATGAAGAAGCAAAACAGAATTGTCTTGAATCTTTTGAAGCCATGGAGCGCCTGCATACCATTCAGCCCATTCGCGGATTGTTCGGGCGGTGTTTTGAAAGAAGCGGTGTCGTTGAATTCAAAGACGAATACCGGAAGAATATCGAAGACTACTGGTATCCCGGTTATGCACATACGCCGAGCAGTTGGCATCATTCGCCGGATGAAGAGTGGGACTGGAGAGGCTCCGCAAGCAGCGACCAGACCGTTGGGCAATTCTTCGCCCTGACCCTGATGGCTCAATACATGGATGATGAAAGCGTAAGGCAAAGGGCTATTCGGCTTATGGATGAAACCATGGAATATATTGTAGACCATGACCTGAAACTGATCGATGCCGACGGAAGGCCCACACTCTGGGGAATCTGGGCGCCCGAATATGTGAACCGTTTTCCCGAAATGGTCGGCGACCGGAAATTGTATGCTTCCAATATCATCAGCTTTCTGCAAACGGCCTATCATTTTACGGGGAAACAAAAATATAAGGACAAAGCTATGGAGCTGCTGTATAAAGAAGGCTATCTCAGGAATCTGGCACGCCCGGTGAGCGCGCTTGGCAAGGCGCCTGCCAGTGCCGATAACTGGAGCAGGATGCTTTCGGGCGGATGGAACAATTCCGACGATGAAATGTATTTTCTGGCTTACTGGGGACTGTTTCCTTATGCCTTCAACGATACCTTGAAAGCGCAATACCGCGAAGCCATCCGCGATCACTGGGATTACAAGAGGCGCGACCGCGACGGGCTCTGGAACCTCTGCTATGCCATGACCGGCGCAAAAGATTTCGATCTCGATCAAACCATCTGGTACCTGAAAGAAATGCCTTTAGACCTGATCAACTGGAATATCCGCAACAGCGACAGAAAAGACCTGGATTTTGTGAACGTGAGGCTGAGGGGAAAGATAA
>CAYYZJ010000090.1:0-3945 GCA_964475615.1 uncultured Flavitalea sp.
ATCTGCATGCCCTGGCCAAATTTGTTTTTTCCTTTGCCGCCATGATCTATTTTTCACCGCTGTTCGGAAGCATCGGCATATTGCTCGGCCTGTTCATCGTTTGGGTGATCTTTAGATTCGACAAGCCGCTGATCCGCACCCAGGAAGAGATCAATGAAAGAGAACATACCGTTTCCGCCACGCTGTTCGACAGCCTCTCGAACATCATGACCGTGATCACCCTGCGCCTGGAAAAAAGCATGGAGAACGGATTGATGGGGAAAGTGAAAGACATCCTCAGGCCATTCCGCAGGAATGCATTGATCAATGAATGGAAATGGTTTGTGGCCGATATGCTGATCGTGCTCATTTATGCGGTGATCACAATAGGATATATCTTCCAGCACTGGCAGCCCGGCCATCCTTTTTATGTGGGCGGGCTCGTGGCCCTGCTGGGATTCGTGAACCAGTTCACCAGCGTGTTTCATGATGTGGCCTGGCAGTATAACCAGATCATTCAATATAACACCGATGTACAAACGGCATCCAATATTGAAGAAGAGTACCGTTCGCATCACCGTCCCGATAAAGGAGCAGGACTGCCGCAAGGCTGGCGGAAAATGGAAATAAAAAATCTCAATTTCTCCCATCGCGAGCAATACGACGACCGGCACGGGCCCCAAAGCCTGCATCATTTTCATCTCCATCTCGAGCGCGGTAAAAGAATAGCGCTGATCGGAGAAAGCGGAAGCGGCAAGACCACTTTGCTCGCCTTGCTCCGCGGACTGTATGAACCGGAACCCGGAGTTGAATTAATGGTTGATGGCATTGAATATCCTTTTTCCACCATCAATGAAACCGTTACCCTGTTCCCACAGGAGCCTGAAATATTCGAGAATACGATTGCCTACAACATCACGCTGGGATTGCCTTTTGACGAGGCATCGATCCATGAGGTGTGCAAAGCCGCGCATTTTGCCGAGGCCATACGCCATCTTCCGCGTGGACTGGAATCGAACATCAAGGAAAAAGGCGTTAACCTTTCCGGCGGTCAAAAGCAAAGACTGGCGCTGGCCCGCGGCATTCTCGCCGCCAGGCTTAGCGAGCTGGTACTGCTCGATGAACCTACGAGCAGCGTCGATCCCAAGACAGAAGCCAGGATCTATGAAAACCTGTTTGCCGCTTTTTCAAACAAAGTGCTGGTTTCTTCATTGCACCGGCTGCACCTGCTTCGCTATTTCGATTATGTGTATGTGTTGCAGCAGGGACGATTGGCAGCAGAAGGCAGCTTTGAATACCTGCGCAGCAACAGTTCCGTATTCCAGGAGCTCTGGAAGCATCAGGAAGAAGCACAGAAAAAACCGTTTCATAATTAATAATAAAATAAGATTGGCGACTGCCATCATCAGTGTCAGTCGCGGAACTTCACGTTTAAATCATTTCGATGCGAATATTTGCCAGTCTTTTTGCGGTATTTGTTTTCTCTTTTCTGCATGCCCAGCAGCCTGTAAGAAAAGCGGTCTTCATCATTGCAGACGGCATACCGGCCGACCTGATCGAAAAAGCGCCTGCACCCGTGCTGAAAAAGATCATTGCTTCCGGCGCCTATGCCCGCGCGCATGTGGGCGGCGATAAAGGAACTTATTCTGAAACGCCCACCATCTCTGCAGTAGGATACAACAGCCTGCTCACCGGCACCTGGGTGAACAAGCATAATGTATGGGACAATGACATCAAGGATCCCAATTATCATTACTGGACTATTTTCCGGTTCCTGAAAGAGGCAAAGCCCGATAAAAAGACAGCTATATTTTCCACGTGGACGGATAACCGAACCAAACTGATCGGCGAAGCCCTTCCGCAAACCGGAAATGTTCATATCGATTATGTTGCCGATGGCTATGAGCTGGACACCGTTCATTATCCGCACGACAAAGAAAGTGCGTATATACATGCCATTGATGAACGCGTGGCTGATGAAGCCGCCAAATGCATCAGGGCCGATGCTCCCGATCTGTCATGGGTATATCTCGAATACACGGATGATATGGGACATCACTTCGGCAACAGTCCGCAGATGAACAAAGCCATCGAATATCTCGACAACCAGGTCGGCCGCATCTGGAATGCCATTGAGTACCGGCAGCAAAATTTCAAGGAAGACTGGCTGATCATCATCACCACCGATCATGGCCGCGACGCCAATACAGGCAGGAATCACGGAGGCCAGTCGGAAAGGGAAAGAACCACCTGGATCATTACCAATGCAAAAAATACCAACGCCTATTTCCGCAACGGCAATCCCGGCATTACGGACATCATGCCGACCATTGCCCGCTTCCTCGATATTCCGATACCCAGGGAGCAATTGATGGAAATTGATGGAATACCTTTGACAGGGCCGATATCCGTTGCCGGTCTCAATGCCCGTAAAATCGATGACAGCATCAGCATAAGCTGGAAGGCTTTTGACAAGACAGGAAACGCCAGGCTATGGCTTGCCGATAGTAATCATTTCAAGGAAGGCGGAACAGATAAATATACATTGATTGCCGAAGTGCCGGTTGATAAAGAAAAATTTTCTTTTCCTGCCGGCGATGGATTTTATAAAGTAGTGCTGGAAACCCCCGACCATTATTTCCTGAACAAATGGATAAAATAATCTTTTTATGAATGTATCAAGAAAAGAATTTCTCAGGCTTTCACTGAAAGGCGTATTGCTGATCGGCGCCGGCAATTCGCTGCGATCCTTTGCGGCCGACGGTTTCAGGCTGCCCAAAAAAGAAGACCTGCAATTGCGCTTTGCACTGGCTTCGGATGGGCATTACGGTGAGATCAATACCGACTGGGAACATCATCACGACAATATGATCGGATGGCTCAACAGCGAGCAACAGGACAGGGGAATCGATTTTACCGTCATCAACGGCGACCTTTTTCACAATGATGTATCCTATCTTCCCGAAGTAAAAAAGAAATGGGATCAATTGTCCATGTCTTATTATGTATCGCACGGCAATCACGATCATATCGATGCTGCAGGCTGGGAAAAGACCTGGAATATTCCCCAGCATCATGCTTTTGAAAAAGGAGATACCGGTTTTCTGATCCTCAATACGGCCAGTGAAAAAGGCGATTATATCTGTCCTGATCTCGACTGGACAAAAGAGCACCTGGCCAGGTATGAATCCAAAAAACATCTTTTCGTTTTCATGCACATCACTCCGCTCAAATGGACGAAAGCAGGCATCGATTGCCCGGAGCTGGTTGCGATGTTCAGCCGTCAGTCAAACCTGAGGGGCGTTTTCCACGGCCACGATCATGACGAGGACAACGTTAAAGAGCATGAAGGCAAATATTATTTTTTCGATTCGCATATAGCAGGCAGTTGGGGAACTGATTACCGGGGATACCGGATAGTAGAGATATTAAAAAACGGAGAGATCCTCACCTATCAGATAAATCCGGCTGCGAAGTCCAAAATAAATGAGAAGAAAATAGTGAACGGTTGATACCCATTCGCTATTTTACAATCGCATATTTCGCATCTGCAGTAATTCCTTTCCAGCTATCGCTGCGGAAAGGCGCTGCAGGAAGTCCTGCTTTATTGTACAGGTTATTATCGCCGGCATCATCGGCCCAGCCATACCGAACAGCCACGGGATTGCTGACGCTGTCCTGATAAACCACCACCTTACTGCCATCTATATACGCTTTTGCATAATGAAAATGCTGGTCGCTGCCGGCTATTTCAAATCCTTTGATGTATCCGTATTTGTCGTTCACCATCAGGCCATCGTCGGCATGAGTAAAACTAACGATGATCTTGTTGCCGTCGATTTTCATGGATTGATAAACCGGGCCGCTGTACTCGGTAGTTACTCCGTAGAGATTATTCAGCGCAATCAAAGCCAGCCGCCTGCCTACTTCCTGTTTGTTTTTAGGATGGATATTGTGCGCATCGCC
>CAYYZJ010000091.1:0-3028 GCA_964475615.1 uncultured Flavitalea sp.
TATCGATAAAAAGAATGATGAGATCGTCAGGCTGGAGAACGCTCATAAGATCAACATCATCACCACCACAGGCGTTATCACCGTCGTTGTTCTGCTGATAGTGCTGAGCGGCGTCATCATCAGCCGCCAGCGCCTGAAGATCAGGAACGAGCGTCTTACCAGCGAACGGGATCGGGAAATATATGAGACTCAGCGGGAACTGATGCAGGCAGAGCTGCAAAACCGCCAACTGCAGGAGGAGAAGCTGATACAGGAACTGGAAGTGAAGCGAAAAGGGCTCAGCAGCAGCACCCTCCATGTTATCCAGAAGAACCAGCTCCTGGAAAACCTGCGAGACCGGCTGGGCGTGCTGGTAAAAGACGATAAACGCGACCAGAAAAAGCAACTGCAGCAACTGATCCAGCAGATCAATCTCAATTTCAACCACGACCAGTACTGGCATGAGTTCCGCGAAACTTTCGGACAGGTGCACCAGCAATTCTTCGATCATTTAAAGGAGCATTGTGAAGGCCTCACCGGTAACGACCTCCGGCTGCTGTCTCTCATCAAATTAAATCTCAGTTCCGGGGATATCGCCACCCTTCTTGGAATATCCCAGGAGAGCCTAAGGGTATCCAGATATCGCCTGAAGAAAAAACTGGCCTTGAATAATGGAGAAAGCCTGACGGCTTTCGTTCAGTCGCTGTAGTTCCCGTTGCAGTTCATTGGCCGGCTCTGAAAGCATTAATGATCCAGTAATGTTACGGTAACAATTTGATAATGGAGGTTTTTGTTCTGAAATATAAATTGACAGCCAACTATTTAATGACAGTTTGTTAACGGGGTTGCTGCCTGGTATACGCCTCCTGCTACGCTGTTGCTTTTTTGTTCACTCCCGGTTTTTCGGACGGATGAAAAGCTTTTGCACATTTGCGCTGCAAAAACTAACTACAATGAAGTATTTATTTTCCCTGATGCTCTTACTGCTGAGTTGCTGGCTGACTGTTCATAGTCAGACGACCTCCTTACGAGGGAGGGTAATAGACAAGCAGTCCGGGGAGCCTCTTCTGGGAGCTACCATAGAAATAGAAGGAAAGGAATCCGCCGGCGCCAAGAAGATCCACCTGCTGGTGGGCCTGGATGGTACCTTTCTTATCCGCAATCTTCAAGCAGGAAGTTACAAGATCAAGGTTAATGCGGTGTGATATGATAAAAATGAAACAACAGTATCCACCCAGGATGGAGCCCAACCTATCCAGATCGATATGGTAAGACATCAGACGGAACTGGAGATAGTGCAGGTATCCGGTCGCCGCGACAGAGGTTCCGACCGGGCATCCCTGCTGGCCGACCGCAGGGCCGACATCATTCAGAACTCCATCTCGGCCCGTTCCATCGAAATCTCGCCCGACCTTTCTGTTGCCAACACCGCGCAGCGCATTTCAGGAGTATCGCTTGAAAGGAGCACCAATGGCGAAGGACAGTATGTGATCATCCGGGGTATGGATAAGCGTTATATCTATACGCTGGTGAACGGTGTCAAGATTCCCAGTCCCGATAACAAGAACCGCTATGTTCCGCTCGATATCTTTCCTTCCGACCTGCTCGACCGGCTGGAAATATTCAAATCGCTTACGCCCAATATGGAAGCAGATGCCATCGGCGGCGCCGTGAACATGATCATGAAAGATGCTCCCTCGCATTTCACGGTGAATGCCAATGCAGCGCTGGGATATGCCGATAAATTTTTTACGCAGGATTATACGCGTTTCAGCACCGATGCCAGCCTCAACCGTTCGCCACGATATATTCATGGGCCCACTTATGAAGCTACCATGAGCGATTTTCCCAATAATGCATTCAGCCGGAGCACCAAAAGCAATCCTCTTGCCACGCTGGCAGGCCTTTCCATCGGCGGCCGCGTGCTGCACGACAAGCTGGGAATTCTGGTAGGCGCCAGCTTCCAGAACAATTTCCGCAACGTGAATTCCGTGTTCTTTGAAACAGAAACTTCCATGAGCAATGGCGATGCAAAAGTAACGAGCATCGAAAACCGGAACTATTCCATTCAGCAGCAAAGAAGCGGATTGCATGCCAAGCTCGATTACAAGCTCAATGACAAGAACAAGATCAGTCTCTACGGCGCATGGCTCAACCTGATGCGCAATGAATTCCGTTTTTCTTCCGACACCAGCCTGGAGCTGGGAAGAACCGGCCCCGGCTTCGGCCGCATCAACAATGCTTACCGCAACCTGCACGATGTGCAGCGCATATTCAATGTTACCCTCAAGGGCGAACACCGGATCGGCAGGAATTTATTCCTCGACTGGACGGGCGCTTATTCCAAAGCCGTTTTCAACAGGCCTGATGAAGGCATTCTCAATATCAGCACCGGCGTTAATAAAGGCGATGACGGACAGCCCGTGCAGCAGCCTCAAACCCTTACTGAATCGGACAGGATATTTGCGCACAGCTCCGATGAAGACAAAAGCGGGTATCTTAATCTCACTTATCAATCGCAGATCGGAAGCGTGAAGATCGACTGGTCGGCAGGAGGAATGTACCGCAATAAATCGCGCAACAGCTCTTATGACGACTACCAGCTTCGCCCCTCCAATCCGAGCAACCAGACCTATGACGGCGATATCAGCCATAATAATTTTATTGTGTTCAACGGCGAAGGCACTTCCAACGATGCGCTCAACTATGCGGCAAAGGAAAATGTGGGCGCAGGTTATCTGATGGCCAAGATCGACTGGAATAAATTCCTCATCACCGGCGGGGCCAGGCTGGAGAATACCGATCTTACCTGGAACAGTGCGCTGGATGAATCGGTGGATGGCAAAACGGGCTCTGTTACGTATTACGATGTATTGCCCAGCGGCAGCATCAAATATGCGCTTACCAGAAAACAGTCCCTGCGCTTTTCTTATTATTCGGCGATCAGTCGCCCGAATTTTTATGAGATCATCCCGCATGTTTCCTTCAATGAGGCCGATGCCGATTATCCAGAGCAGGGTAATGTTAACCTCAGGCATACAACGGCAGA
>CAYYZJ010000092.1:0-10533 GCA_964475615.1 uncultured Flavitalea sp.
TGCTGGCCGGCATTTATCCTGCTTTTTACCTGTCATCTTTCAAACACGTACAGGTCTTGAAAGGAAAATTCAAAAACTCGCTGGCAGCCGTTTCCCTTCGCAAAGGGCTGGTGGTTTTCCAATTCATGATCTCTGTAGTGCTCATTATTTCAACCGTAGTGATCAATAACCAGATGAGATACCTGAGGTCGAAAGACCTGGGTTTTGAGCAAGCGGGACAGATCGTTATACCGCTTCGCAGCCAGAACGCAAAAAAACAATATGCTTCTTTGAAAAATGAATTCAGGCAAAACCAGCAGGTGATCAATGTCGGCGCTTCGTTCTATTATCCGGGTATACTCAATTTAAACGACAATCTTTTTTACCGCGAAGGACAAAGCTCCCAGGAAGCCAAACATACCCGCATGAATGTCGTGGATCCCGATTTTTTGCAAACGCTCGGCATTAAGCCGGTAGCCGGACGCCTGTTCAGCGAAGCTTTTCCGGCAGATACCAATCGCCGTATCGTCCTCAATGAAAATGCTATTCAAATCCTGGGCTTCCGTTCGCCTCAGGAGGCCATCGGGAAAAAAATATTCTCCGGAGGAGGCGATAATGGCTATGAGATCATCGGCGTGGTAAAGGATTTCAATTTTGAAGACCTTCATCTGCCTATTTCCCCCTATGGATTCCAACGGTTCTCTGATCCTTTTTTCAGTTATATCATTGTTCATGCCAGGACCGGAGAGATGGCCGGTCTGTTGAATTCACTGAGAACAAGCTGGCAAAAAATCAATCCGGGCGAACCTTTTGAATATTCGTTCCTCGATGCTGATTTCCAGCAGAACTATAGAGCAGAGGAAAGGCTTTCCGCCATGATCAGCTATTTCACGGTGATGGCTATCTTCATTTCCTGCCTGGGATTGTTCGGATTGGCCAGCTTCAGCGCAGAGCAGCGCATCAAGGAGATCGGCGTGCGCAAAGTGCTTGGTGCAAGCGTGTTCAGCATCGTATCGCTGCTGTCGAAAGATTTCTTAAAGCTGGTGATCATTTCCGTGGTCATCGCCTCTCCCATTGCCTGGTATATCATGAACAGATGGCTGCAGGATTTTGCCTACAGAACCCGGATCAGCGTTTGGGTCTTCGTGATCACCATGGCATTGGCTTTTTTCATTGCGTTGTTCACCATCAGTTTCCAGGCCATCCGGGCGGGGATGGCCAATCCGGTGAAGAGTTTGAGAACAGAGTAAAAAAATCATCAATCGACCGTTATGTTCAAAAACTATCTTTTGGTGGCCATCAGGAACCTGGAAAGGAACAAGATATTTTCCCTGATCAACATCTCCGGGCTTGCTCTCGGGATGGCCTGCAGCCTGCTCATCATGCTTTGGGTGATGAGCGAATACAGCGTGGATGCATTCAATAAACATTCCTCCCAACTGTATAGCATATACGAAAGACAGTTCTATAACGACAAGGTGGATGCCTTTCATTCCACGCCGGGGCTGCTGGCCGATGAAATGAAACGCCGCTTTCCCGAAGTGGAATATGCATCCGGCTTCGGATGGATCAACACCAACAGCTTCAGGGTGGGCGATAAGATCATCAGGGAAGACGGCGGATGGGCCGGCGCAGATTATTTCAGGATGTTCGGCTATCCTTTGCTGCAGGGAGATGCACAGACCGCACTGCATTCTCCTTCCGACATCGCCGTATCGAGGAAGATGGCCGAAAGCTTCTTCGGCAGCGCAGCCAATGCCATCCACAAGACCATACGCTTTAATGATAAAAGGGATTTCACCATATCGGCCGTATTCGACAATGCCGGCATCACTGCTTCCAGCCGCTTCGATTATCTCATTAACTGGTATGCTTACCTCGACGATAACCAATGGCTGAAAGACTGGAGCATCAATATCAACGACGGGCCGCGAACCTACGTGCTGCTGAAAAAAGGCACCGATGCGCAGGCATTTGAAAACAAGATCAAAGACCTGCTGGCCGGTTATTTCAAAGAGCAAAAAACAGGTTTTCATATCGAGCTCGGCATCCAGCGATTCGACGAAATGTACCTGCATTCGCATTTTAAAAACGGAAGGCCCGACGGAGGCCGTATTGAATATGCGCGCCTGTTCAGCATCATCGCTGCCTTCATCCTGTTCATCGCCTGCGTGAATTTCATGAACCTCAGCACAGCCAGGTTCATGAAGCGGGCAAAAGAGATCGGCATCCGTAAAGTGGCAGGCGCCCTGCGTGCTTCGGTGATCAGGCAGTTCATCGGCGAAGCCATACTGATCGCTTTTATTGCTGCGGTCGTTGCATTGGGTATTGTAGTGCTGATACTGCCTTTGTTCAATACCCTCACCCAAAAAGAGCTGGCGCTGCCGGTAACGGAATTGTATTTCTGGCCGGCCATCGCGCTGCTGATATTCATGACCGGACTGGTTGCAGGAAGCTATCCTGCTTTCTTCCTTTCCTCCTTCGACCCCGTGAAAGTGCTGAAAGGTTCCGTCAAAGCCGGGCCCAAAGCGGCATTGCTGCGCAAAGGGCTGGTGGTATTTCAGTTCTCCCTGTCCATCATGCTGATCATCGGAACCATTGTGGTTTCCCGGCAGATCAATTATATACAAAACAAAAACCTGGGTTATAATAAAGATCATGTGATCAATATTCCGCTGGAAGGGAATCTGCCTGCACGCTATCATGTATTCAGCCAGGAAGCTTCCGGAATCCCCGGCGTGAATATGGTTACCCGCATCTCGCAGATACCCACGCAGGTTACCAGCGGAACCTCCGATCTGAGCTGGGACAATAAAGACCCCAATGAAAAGACCTTATTCATCTGGGCTTCGGTAGGATATGGTTTTGTCAAAACACTTAATCTTCAGATTATAGAAGGAAGGGATTTTTCAAAAGATTTTCCGACGGATTCTTCAGGTTATATTTTAAATGAATCCGCGCTCAGGGCTATTCATTATAACAATCCCATCGGCAGGCGCATCACGTTCTGGGGAAAGCCCGGAACCATCATCGGCATCGTGAAGGATTTTCATTTTGCTTCCCTGCACGATCCCATCCGCCCGATGATCCTGAAGCTGGGCGAAAATGAAAGCGCCGGCAATATGCTGGCCAGGATCAACCCGGCAAAAACACAGCAGGCGCTGCTGGGGATGGAAGCATTGTGCAGGCAGTTCAATCCGCAATTCCCGTTCACCTATCAGTTCCTCGATGAAGCTTACCAGCATTTATATACCACCGAACAGATGACCGGCAGGCTGTCGGTCTGGTTTGCCATGCTGGCCATTTTCATCTGCTGTATCGGATTGCTTGGACTGGTGATGTTCACTGCAGAGCAACGCACGCGCGAGATCGGCATCCGTAAAGTGCTTGGCGCCAACACGGCGTCTGTATTTGCCCTGCTTTCAAAAGATTTTCTGATGCTGGTGCTGATCGCTTTTGTCATCGCCTCGCCGCTGGCCTGGTGGGCCATGCAGCACTGGCTTACCGGCTTTGCCTACCGCATCGATATAAGCTGGTGGATGTTCGGGCTTGCCGGATTGCTGGCCATGCTCATTGCCCTGGCCACTATCAGCGTGCAGGCGATAAAAGCGGCAATGGTGAAGCCGGTGAAGTCGCTGAGAACGGTTTAGTCTAGTCTAGTCTGAACTGGGATTATTGGGATGGATGGGATTTTTGGGAGAAGGGATGCAACAATTCTTTCCGGTGCAGCGACTGTAATAAGACAATCGCAAATATTCAATATTAAATCTTACATATTCAATTCTTCCATGCTTAAAAACTTTCTCAAAACAACGCTCCGGAATTTTTGGAAAAATAAAACCTATAGCTTTCTGAACATATTCGGACTGGCTGTCGGCATTGCCTGCGCCGGCCTGATCTTTTTATGGGTGGAAGATGAGTTCAATTACGATCATCATAATGTAAAGCTGAACCGGCTTTATTCTATCCAGGAAAACCAGGACTACAGCGGAAAGATCTATACTTTCTCAGCCACTCCCGGCCTGCTGGCCCCGTCTATGAAAGCGGAGATACCCGGCGTGGCCAACACGGCCCGCACTACCTGGGATCAAACCGTACTGTTCAGCCTGGGCGATAAATCTATTTTTGAAAAAGGCTTGTACGCCGATTCCTCGCTGCTGAGCATGTTTACCCTTCCTTTTGCGCAGGGCAAGCCCCAGGGTGCTTTCAACCAATTGTATTCGCTGCTGCTTTCTGAAAAGATGGCGAAAAAATTCTTCGGCAACGATAAAAATATCATCGGTAAAACGCTCAGGGTCGATAATAAACAGGAGTATGTCATTACAGGTATATTCAAGGATATACCCGACAACTCATCCGTTAAATTTGAATGGCTTGCTCCATTTCAGATCTATTTTGACCAGAATCACTGGCTGAATGAATGGGGTTCCAATGGGATCAAGACCTACGTAGAACTGAAGCCGGCTGCTTCGGTGGCTTCGGTCAATAAAATATTATACAGCTATATTCAGAAAAGAGCGCCTAATGCAGTGGCCAGGCCTTTCCTGCTCGGCATGAACGACTGGCGCCTGCGCAGTCAGTTCACCGACGGCAAACAAACCGGAGGCCGCATCCAGTTCGTGAATATGTTCATGATCATTGCCTGGATCGTATTGCTCATCGCCTGCATCAATTTCATGAACCTGGCCACTGCACGCTCCGAAAAAAGGGCCAGGGAAGTAGGCGTAAGAAAAGTGCTGGGCGCCGAAAAAAGAACACTGGTTGCACAGTTCATCGGCGAAGCGCTGTTCATGTCGCTGGCATCCGTTGTGCTGGCCGTGCTGATCATCCTGCTGCTGCTGCCTGCCTTCAATACATTGGTCGAAAAAAAGCTTGTGTTGGGATTGAATGATCCATTACATCTGCTGGCCTTGCTGATCATTGCACTGCTCTGCGGGATCACGGCAGGCAGTTATCCCGCCTTGTATCTTTCTTCCTTTAATCCGGTATTCGTGTTCAAGGGAATGAAAATAAAAGGCGGCAGCGCAGCGCTGATCCGCAAAGGGCTGGTCATTTTCCAGTTCAGCATTTCCATCATCCTCATCATCTGCACCATCATCATTTACCAGCAGGTTCATCATGTAAAAAACCGCGACCTGGGCTATAATAAAGACAACCTCATTGTAATGGATGTCCATGGCGATATGGTAAAACATTTTGAAGCCATTAAACAAGACCTGCTGCGGACGGGCACCGTTGAAAATGCCGCGCTGGCCGACCTTGGCATATTGTGGATGGGCAGCAATACCAGCAATTTTACCTGGCAGGGCAAGGATCCGAATAAAGACATCCTGATTACGGTTGACGATGTAAGTCCCGAATATCTCTCTACCACAGGCACCAGATTGATCCAGGGAAAAGATTTTGAATCAATAAGCGACAGCTTTAATATTATTATTAATGAATCACTGGCGAATATGCTGGGCAAGGGAGAAGCTGTCGGGAAAATCATAACGCAGGGCAGTACCCATTACCGGGTAAAAGGCGTAGTGAAAAATTTTATTTATGGAGATATGTATGGAGGCGGCGATCCGCTGATCTTTTTCTGTTATACTCCCACAACCCGTTATCTCTATATCCGTATCAAGCCGGCCGTCAATCCCGAAAAAGCCCTTGCTGCTATTGAACCGGTCATGAAGGCCAATGATCCCGGCTATCCTTTCGACTACCAATTTGTGGACGAGCAATTCAACGACTTGTTCAAAACAGAAGCATTGATCGGAAAGCTTTCACGGCTGTTTGCCTCGCTGGCCATCATCATTTCCTGTCTGGGGTTATTCGGGCTGGCCGCTTATACTGCAGAACAAAGAACAAGGGAGATAGGCATCCGCAAAGTGCTGGGGGCTTCTGTAACCTCTATTGCCAGCCTGTTGTCAAAAGATTTTCTGAAGCTGGTGCTGATCGCAGCCGTTATTGCATTCCCGCTGTCCTGGTGGGCCATGCACAACTGGCTGCAGCATTATGCATACCGGATCGACATAAGCTGGTGGGTGTTTTTGCTGGCAGGCGTGCTGGCAGTGATCATTGCTTTGGCCACCATCAGCTTTCAGTCGATCAGGGCGGCAGTGGCTAATCCGGTGAATTCATTAAGGTCGGAATAAATCGTTTTTATGAGGATGATCAAAAATTTTTTCAAGACCGGACTAAGAAACCTGTTCAAGCACAAAGGTTTTTCCTTCATCAATATTTTCGGGCTTGCGATCGGGATAACCGCCTGTGTGCTCATCCTGCAGTATGTGAGCTTTGAGCTGAGCTATGATAAGTTTGAAAAGAACGGCCCCCGCATTTTCCGCTTGCAGCAGGATCGGTACCAAAACGGCAAGATCAGTACCCAATGGGCAGCAGGAGCAACAGGAATAGGCCCTTTGCTGAAAGACAATCTCCCGGAAATCGAAACATTTACCAGGCTGAGGAACACCGATGCTGTGGGAGCTTATAACGACAGGGAATTCAGGGAAGATAAGCTCTATTTTGCCGATGACCGTTTTCTTCCCATGTTCGGTTATAAAACGGTGGCGGGCAATGCGGCCGGTTCATTAAAAGACGTATTCACTGCCGTTATCACAAAATCCACCGCAAAAAAATATTTCGGGAATGAAAAGAACGCGCTGGGAAAGATGATCAGCCTGAATAAAGACCACTATAAGATCACGGCTGTTGTTGAAGATCCTCCGGTCAATACGCATTTAAAATTCAGCATGCTGCTTTCCTGGCCAACGCTGGTAAAATTTGCCGGGCCGAATGTAGAGACCACGCTGGACTGGGACGCTTTCCTTACCTATATTTTGGTTAAACCCAATACCGATCCCAAAAAGCTCGAAGCTAAGATCGCCAGGCTGCTGGAGGAAAAACATGGCAAGGAATTTAAAGAAGGCGATTACGGAATTGTATACAAACTCCAGCCGCTTCATGACATCCATCTCTACTCAAACTATATGTTCGAGGCTGAGGTCAATGGGAACGGAAGATCGGTTTATTTCCTGCTCATCATCTCATTCTTCATCATTGCCATTGCCTGGATCAATTATATCAATCTTTCCACAGCGAGATCCATGGACAGGGCCAAAGAAGTAGGCGTTCGTAAAGTGATGGGCTCTTACCGCGGACAGCTCATTGGCCAGTTCCTGTTTGAATCGATGCTGATCAACCTGATGGCTGTTATTCTCGCTTTCGCACTGATCCTCGTATGCCTTCCTGTATTCAATTCACTGACAGGAAAATCCATCACATTTTCTCTGCTCGGAGACAGCAGGTTCTGGCTTGTGCTGTCTGCATTGTTCATTACAGGAACTTTTTTAGCGGGCCTGTACCCTGCCTTTGTGCTTTCTTCATTCAAACCGATTGCCGTGCTCAAGGGAAAGCTGGTAAAAACAAAAGGCGGTTCATTGCTGCGGCAGGCGCTGGTGATCATCCAGTTTGCAGCTTCCATTGCACTGATGGTGGGAACATTCGGCGTATACCGTCAACTGAACTATATGCGGAAACAGGATCTTGGAGTAAACATCGATCAGACCCTGGTGCTGCGCGGCCCCAGCGTAACCGATTCGACCTATTCCAATAAATTGAACACCTTCAAAACAGAATTGCTGAGGATCCCGGATATCAAAAAAATATCGGCCTCCACTGAAGTACCCGGTAACAAAGTAGGATGGAATGCGGGCGGCATCCGCCTGGTAGGCAGCGATCCCAAAACAGCCAATCAATACCGAATCATCGGCGTCGACTATGATTTCATGGATGCATTCGGGTTAAAGGTTTTAAAGGGAAGAAATTTTTCAAACCAGTTTTCCACCGACCCCAAGGCAGTGCTCCTCAATGAAGCCGCCGTAAAGCTGATGGGATTTGCCAAAGCGGAAGATGCAATGAACAAGCGCATCGAATTCTGGGGCGATCAGTATACCATCATCGGCGTGGTATCCAACCATCACCAGGAATCCCTGCAGCAGGCTTATGATGCGCATATCTTCAGGCTGATCCCCGATGCCAATAATTACTATTCGCTAAAGCTTCAGGCCGGAACTAAAAATCTGGATCAGCTCATCAGCATTGCAAGAGATAAATGGAAAACATTTTTCCCCGGCAACCCCTTCGAATATTTCTTCCTCGACGAACATTTCGGCGAGCAATACAAGGCCGATCAGCAATTTGGAAAAACATTCGGGTTGTTTGCTGCATTGGCCATCATGGTGGCTTGCCTCGGATTACTGGGGCTGGCCTCTTTCGTTACCACGCAACGCACCAAGGAAATAGGCATCCGGAAGATCGTAGGAGCCCGCATCCTCAATATCCTTTTCCTGCTCACAAAGGATTTCATCAGGCCGGTGATCATTGCCTTTGTGATCGCCCTGCCCATTACGTATTACCTGCTGGATAAATGGCTGTCGAACTATGCGTTCAGGGCTTCCATCAACGCATGGATCTTCATCATCCCGGCCACATTGATATTATTGATTGCGCTGTTTACCATAAGCACCCAAACAGTAAGAGCGGCTTCCGCCAACCCGGTGAATAGTTTGAGAACGGAATAAAGATAAATGTGCGGATTTGCGAATGGCTGATGTGCGAATAGGAAATAATAAATCTTAAATTCAATTAGATGCTTAAAAATTATTTCAAGACCGCTTTCCGCAACCTTTGGAAGAACAAGGGATTCACCGCCATCAATATCAGCGGGCTGGCCATCGGCATGGCCAGCGCCATCATCATCCTGCTCTGGGTGCAGCATGAGCTGAGCTTCGACCGCTTTCATGAAAAGCAGGACCGGCTGTACCGTGCCTGGAACCGCGGCATATTCAATGACAAGCTGAACTGCTGGTCTTCCACACCCAAAATACTCGGCCCTACATTGAAAAAAGATTATCCTGAAGTGGAAGAAATATCCAGGGTGAACTGGGGTAATAGTTTTCTTTTTTCCGTCGGCGAAAAAAGGATCAATGTACAGGGCACCATGGCGGATAGCGGTTTTTTCCGGATGTTCAGCTTTCCCTTGCTGCAGGGAAACCCCGGTACGGTATTGAGGAATACCTATTCCATTGTACTCACGGAAAAGCTCAGCCGAAAACTGTTCGGCAATGAAGACGCCATGGGAAAAGTGATCAAGCTCGACAATAAAGACAATTTCACCGTAACGGGCATCATGAAGGATCTTCCCAACAACACGCATTTCGATTTCGAATACCTGCTGCCCTGGCAATACATGGAAGCAAGAGGCTGGAGCGACAGCAACTGGGATAATAATTCAACCCAGACCTATGTGTTGCTCAAGCCCAATTCCAATATTGAGGCCTTCAACAAAAAAGTAAAGAACATCACCATCGACCACCTTAACGGCCGGGAAAAGATAGAAGTGTTCCTGTATCCGCTGAGCAGGATGAGGCTATACAGCAATTTCGAGAACGGCAAGCCTGCGGGCGGACGCATTACCCAGGTGAGGGTATTCACCATAATCGCGATACTGATCCTGCTCATCGCCTGCATCAATTTCATGAACCTGAGCACGGCCAGAAGCGAGAAACGGGCCAAGGAAGTGGGCATACGCAAGGTGGTGGGTGCGCAGCAATATTCGCTGATCATACAATTCCTGGCCGAATCCATCCTCATCGCCTTCATTGCCGGCATTATCGCCATTGGGATCGTGCAGCTCTTTCTGCCCTCCTTCAATACGCTCGTCAAAAAACAACTGGCCATCGAATACGGCAATATCAATTTCTGGCTGGCCGGCATCGGCTTCATTTTATTTACCGGCATACTGGCAGGCAGCTATCCGGCATTCTTCCTATCCTCGTTCAGGCCGGTGATGGTATTGAAAGGAGGGTTCAAGAAAGTGAATGCGTTGATCACACCAAGAAAAGTGCTGGTAGTAATGCAGTTCACTTTCGCCATTGCGCTGATCATCAGCACCATCATCATCGAAAGGCAGGTAAAATATGCGCAGGAAAGGGAATCGGGATATAACCGGAACGATCTTGCCTATGTATTTATCGTGGGCGATATCGAAAAAAATTACGAGCTCATCAAAAATGAGCTGCTCAACAGGGGAATTGCAGTTTCTGTCAGCAAGACCAGCTCACCGCTTACCGAAAGCTGGAGCGATACCTGGGGCTTTGAATGGGAAGGGAAAGCCCCGAACGACAAAACGGATTTCTACCGCTATTGTACAGATGGCAACCTGGTGAAGACAGCAGGCATGACCATCGTGGCAGGCCGGGATATCGATCTGAAGACCTATCCCACCGATTCGCTGGCCATCGTGTTGAATGAAGCCGCGGTAAAGGCCATGGGCTTTAAGAAACCCATCGGCCAGATCATCAAAGGCGATGAAAAAATCTGGCATGTGGTGGGCGTCATCAAGGATTTCATCCTCCAATCGCCTTACGAACCGATGTATCCCATGGTGATGGAAGGGCCGGCCAACCGCTGGTTCAGTGTGATCAATATCAAATTCAATCACAACAACAGCACCAGGCAAAACCTGGCTGTAACGGAAAAGATACTGAAGCAATACAATCCGCAATA
>CAYYZJ010000093.1:0-10213 GCA_964475615.1 uncultured Flavitalea sp.
CTTTCGCCGGGATAGATCATGAATTCGAAATGCTTGCCCAGATCTTCAAGTTTGTTGATAAGCTGGATGCTGTTCTGCAGATGCACATTGTCATCGATATCTCCATGCACAATGCGGATCAGGCCGCGATAATTTTTTACATAGGCCTGCGGAGAACAGGTTTTATAACCGTCCGGGTTTTCCTCAGGGGTATCCATATAGCGCTCGGTATAATGCGTGTCGTACAAACGCCAATCAGTAACCGAAGAATTGGCAATGCCGTAATTGAACACATCGGCCCCGTATGTCAATGCCATGCAGGTCATATAGCCGCCGAAGCTGCCGCCGGTGATGCATACCTTTGATGTGTCGGTAAAAGACTGATTGCGCAGCCAGCGTCCGCAAGTCATATAGTCTTCAATTTCATATTTTCCCAATTGCCGGTAAATATAGTTCATGCCGGCTTTTCCGAAATGCCCGCTGCTGCGGTTGTCCATGCTCACTTGCACCACGCCTTCTTTGGCCAGCCATTGAGCCGTTAAGAAATTTCTGCTCCAGCGGTCATATACCGTGCCGGCATCGGGGCCGCCATAAATGCTGATGTATACCGGATATTTTTTGTTGCGGTCGAAGCCGATGGGATACGTGATGGCAACCGGAAGATCAAAAAGACCGTCGGCGGATTTAACGCGTACCAGCTCCGTATGCGAAAGCTCATAATCATTAAAAGTTTCGCCTTTGCTGTCGGCGATTTCCCGGATCAGCTTTCCTTTGTTGTCGAGCAATGCCATCCTGGGCGGCGTGTTGAGATTGGAATAGGTGGTGATGAAGTAATTGCCATCGGGAGAAATACTGATGCTGTCGTTGCAATAATCGCCGAAGCTGAGCCTGGTCAATCCTTTTCCGTTGAGGTTTACTTTATACAGATCGATCCTTGCAGAATTTTCTTTTCTTGCCGTAAAATAGAGGATTCTTTTGGCAGCGTCGGTCTTCAATAATTCTTTCACGGTAAAATCGCCCTGTGTTACCGGATTGATCAGCCGGCCATCCATGCTATATAAATAAAGATGCATCCATCCGCTCCTGTCGCTTTTCAGGATAAATTCTTTTCCGCCGGGCAGAAAGCTGATCCTTTTTTCAAGATCGAGGTCTATCCATGTTTTTTGCTTTTCGTCGTACAATTCTTTTTTACTGCCTGAAGCAGGATCAACGGAATAGATCTTCAGTTCATCCTGGCTGCGGGGCATCCATTGCACCCAAAGGGCAGACCCGTCCGGCGTCCAGATGGGTTCGCCGAAATACTGGTCTGCTTTTTCATCAAAATCGGCATACACCGGATCAGGATGATCGATGCTTGCGATGCCAATGCGCACGGCGGGATTTTTGTCGCCGGCCTTGGGATAATGCTCCTGCTCAATAAAGCCATGCTGGCCTTCTGCATGATAGATGGGGAAGACGGGAACCTGCGTTTCATCGAAGCGCATAAAGGCAATATGCCTGCTGTCGGGATTCCACCAGAAGGCTTTATAATGTGAAGACCTTCCCAGTATCTCCTCATAATATAACCATGCCGCATAACCGCTGTGAATATTATCGGAGCCATCGCTGGTAAAGCGGATCTCTTTTCCTGTGCTCTGCTCTCTTGCATAGAGATCGTTGTCGCGGGTAAAAGCCACCCAGCGTCCGTCGGGCGAAGGAGTGATGTTCTTCTCTGCTCCTCCTCGCGGTTCGCGTGATACAGGTTGATTTTCCGTATAAGGGACAGCTTTTCCTGTTTTCACATCAACCGACAAGAGTGATCCGTCTGCATTTCTCTGAATATAATGTTCATCATCAACCCATCCTCTGATGCCGGGCAATGGCTTCAGAATTCCCGATGGGGCTTTTTTGAAGATCTGTTCAAAACTGAGCTGCTTTTTCTGACCAAAGGAAAAAACAGCCAAAGCAATCAAAAAGCAAGTCAGGCAAAGTTTCCTCATGTGTATAATCGATTTATAATTCCTGTTTTCCATTCACTTCTCCCTATTCTCCAACCTTACATCACTTCCTGCATCTCCACCAGCCTCCTGTAAAATCCCTGATTGGCGATGAGCTGCTCATGCGTTCCTCTTTCCACAATTCTTCCTTTTTGCAGCACGATGATCTCATCGGCATGGCGGACGGTGCTCAGCCGGTGCGCAATGACGATGCTGGTGCGGTTCTGCATCATATTGTTGATGGCCTCCTGCACCAGTTGCTCGCTCTCGGTATCGAGCGAAGAGGTAGCTTCATCCAGTATCAATATGGACGGATTGCTGTAAATGGCGCGGGCAATGGTCAGGCGCTGGCGCTGGCCTCCGCTCAGCTTCATGCCTTTGTCGCCAATGCCGGTATGATATCCTTTTTCGAGCTGCATGATGAACTCATGGGCATTGGCCACCTTGGCGGCCTGCACCACATCTTCCATTTTTGCGTCGGGCTTTCCGAATGCAATATTGTTGAATACGCTGTCATTGAAAAGGATCGCTTCCTGCGATACAATGCCGATCAGGTGGCGCAGGGAATGCATTTGCAGTGAGCGTATATCCTGTCCGTCGATATAAATGCCTCCTTCGCTCACATCATAAAATCGCGGCAGCAGGTCGGCCATCGTGGACTTGCCTGCCCCGCTGCTTCCCACCAGCGCCACGATCTTTCCTTTGGGAATGGTGAGGTCGATATGCTGCAGCACATCATGCTGTTCATAACGGAAGGAAACATCGCGGTATTCTATGGTCTTATCAAAACGATCGATCTCTTTTGCACCGGGAGCGTCGACGATGGTATTGGGCACGTCGATCACACCCAGCACGCGTTCGCCTGCAGCCAATCCCCTTTGCAGATAGGTGATCGCTCCGGCAATATTCTTGGCCGGCGTAATGATATTGAAATAAAGCGCCAGATAAGCGATGAATGTGGACGCCGTGAAGGAAGTGCTGCCGGAAAGGATGAGCGTGCCTCCATAAATGGTGAGCACCACAATAACAGCCACTCCCAGGAACTCGGCCAGCGGTGAAGCCAGCTCGCGCTGGTTGAGCACGCTTTTGGTGGAGCGTGAAAAAGCATGGTTCTCCTCATCGAATTTTTTTTGCATGAAGGTCTCTGCATTGAACCCTTTGATGATGCGGATGCCGGACAAAGTTTCCTCCGTGATGTTAAGTATCCTGCCCAGCAATACCTGGCTTCGCCCGCCTCCTTTTTTCAGCCTGCGCGAAATAAGGGAGATCAGTGCGCCGGATACCGGGAAAAAGATCAGCGTGAACAGGGTGAGCTGCGGCGAGAGATAGAAGAGCAGTACAAAGGTGGCGATGATCACCAGCGGGTCGCGGAAAATGGTTTGAATGGAGCTGACCACCGAATTCTCGATCTCCACCACATCGTTGCTCATGATGGAGATCAGATCGCCCTTGCGCTGATGAGTATAGAACTGCAGCGACTGATGGGAGTACTGTTCATAAAGCAGGTGCCGCATCTTCTTTACCATATTCACCCGCATGCGGGTCAATACCTTCTGGCTTAAAAAACCGAAAACATTTTTCAGCAGCACGCAGGCGAGTATGATAACATTCACAAAGACCAGCACGCCTACCTTTCCGGAGGTTTTGATATAATAATTCACATAATAATAAAAGGCATCCTGGAACCAGGAAGTGGAAAAAGAGAAATGCGGCAATGCCGTAACGATCCTTGTTTTACCGGTGCCGAAGAGAATATCGAAAAGCGGAATGAGCAAGGTGAAATTGGCCAGACCGAAAACGATATAAAAAAAAATATAAATGATGTATTCAGGAATATAATGATGATAGGGCCTGGAAAAACCCAAGAGACGAAAAAAAATTTTCATGTACTTTTACATTCAGATTGAAGAGGTCAAAGTTAAGATAATTTAAGTATGGTCAGTATCATCACAGCGGTGCATAATGGATTATCCTTTAACAAGATATATCTTCAATCCCTCCGCCAATATACCAGCGGGGAATATGAGATCATCATTATCGACAATGCTTCTGCCGACGGCAGCCGCGAGTTTTTTCAGGACAATGGCTGCATCGTCATTGCCAACAAGGAAAATTATTCCTATCCTTATTGCCAGAACCAGGGAATCGAAAAAGCTTCCGGCGATTACCTGTTCTTCCTGAACAATGATCTGGTCGTAAGCCCTTCCTGGAACGAGCGATTGATTGAAGCTGCACTCCGGCATGATGTGGACATCATATCCGCTGCAGGGATAGAGAACCTGGGTAATGCCAAGGCCACGCAGTCCATATCCCGCAAATGGAAAAGGATCAAAAACCTTTTGCTGGCATTGGGCACCGGCGAAAGCAATCTCCGGCTCATGCACAGGCTGATGTATGGCAACTGGGAAAAATTCTGCGAACAGCGGTTTGCCCGCTTTGGTTATGATGTTATTGAAGGCATCGTGGGAAATAATGTGATGATGACCAGAAAGGCCATATCGCTGATCGATGGATGGGATGAACGCATACAGGCGGCGGACTGGGATCTCTTCATGCGTATCAAGCAACGTTCGCTGGAAGCGGGCGATATCAAACCCTGTCATATCGCACTCGGCGTATATATTCATCATTATATCCGGATGACGGTCAAGTATGCAGTAAAGCCTGCGCCGTTTGCGGATATGGACAGGCTGATCAACCTGAGAGAGAAATGGACGGAAGAGCAGATCAGGAGGTTTCATCCTGATAATACCGTATCCTGACGCCCGTAATTGTTCACCCTAAAAATTAGTTTTATGCAAGAAGGAAAACGACAAAAGCAGGTAGCCGCATTGCTGCACGAAGAGCTGAGCGAGATCTTTCAGCGGCTCGGCCTGAATATGATGGATGGAGGGATGGTTTCCATTTCATCCGTTAAAATAACACCGGATCTTTATGAAGCCAGAATATACTTCAGCCTGTTCCAGGTAAAAGATAAAGCAGCCACCATGAAGAAGATCTCAGAGCGCGCCTGGGAAATCAAAAAAGAGCTCGTGAATTCAGTCAAGCACCAGCTCCGCGTGATGCCTCAACTGAATTTTTATCTCGATGAGACGCTGGATTATGTAGACAAGATGGAAGCCTTGTTCAAAAAAATTAAATCTGAGAAATAGCTTATGGTTCTCAGCTTTGCCTGGCGCTATTTCCGAGCAAAAAAATCCACCAATGCCATCAATATCATTGCCTGGGTAAGCATGACGGCCATTGTGGTGGGAACCGCATCGCTGGTCATTGTGCTGAGTGTATTTAACGGGCTGGAAGACCTGGTCAAGTCGCTTTATTCCACTTTCTATACCGATATTAAAATATCTCCCCAAAAAGGGAAGTTCATCGCCTTTTCCGATACACAATTAAAATCGCTGGGTTCCATACCCGGCATCCGCGGTTATGCATTAACGGTAGAAGACAAGGCATTGCTGCGGTTCGGGCAGCTTCAGCCTATTGTGCTGAAAGGAGTAGACAGCAATTACCGGCATGTAACCGGTGTGGCCGCAAAAGTGATGAAGGGAAAATTCGAGCTGGGCACTGAAGATCATCCTGCGGCCGTGCTGGGAGCAGGCATTGAAAATGCACTGGGCATTGAAACGGATCGAAGCATTGTGCCGATGTCTGTTTACCTGTTTAAAAACGGCGCTAATGTAAATGAAGCAGATCCCATGCAATCGGTCAGTGCAGAAAACCTGGCTGCTGCAGGCACTTTTTCCATTCAGCAGGATTTTGATAACAAATATGTGATCACCAATGCCGGCTTCATGAAGCGGATGCTTGGCCTTGCTCCGGATGAATACAGCGCAGCGGAGATCGCATTGCAGAAAGGCGCCGATCCCGCCGCAATAAAAGCATCGCTGCAAAAATCATTCGGCGGTCAATACCTGGTTCAAACGCTGTATGAGCAGAACCAAAGTCTGTATGGGGTAATGAGCATGGAAAAATGGGTGATCTATGCCGTGCTCACGCTTATTTTGATCGTTGCCGCTTTTAATATGGTCGGCGCCTTGACCATGCTGGTGCTGGAAAAACAAAAAGACATCCAGGTGCTGAAGGCGCTTGGAGCAAACGATCGGTACATACAGAACATTTTTTTAAGTGAAGGGATCCTGCTTGCCCTGCTGGGCGGGGGACTGGGCATTCTGCTTGCGGTGATCACCTGCTGGCTGCAGGTAAAATACCAGCTCGTTCCCCTGGAGGGAGAATCTTTTCTCATCAGCTATTATCCTGTAAAAATGGTGGCCGGCGATTTTCTGCTGGTATTGAGCACCATCCTCATCGTGGCTTTGCTTGCATCCTGGTTCCCATCGCGCAAAGCGGCGGTACAGCAGATTGAATTAAGATAATGTGCGAATGGCTGATGTGCGGATGTGCGAATGCTTATTTTTAAAATTTATCTACAAACATCAGCATTCGCACATCAGCCATTCGCACATCCGCACATTTATTTAATAGTCTCCCAGCGTTTCAGGCAATTCAGAAAGTGCCTTCTTCAGTTGCTCATCATTGGGTGCAACACCATGCCAGTGATGATCGTTCTCCATAAAGCTCACTCCCTTGCCCATGATGGTATGCATCATGATGCCGATGGGCTTGCCCTGGCCGGTAAGCGATCTGGCCTTGTTGAGCGTGGCGATCACTTCATCCATATCATTGCCGTTCATTTCGAGGGTAGTCCAGCCGAAAGCCTCGAATTTTTCCCTGATATTTCCCAGGTTCAGCACGGAATCCGTTCTGCCGTCGATCTGCTGGTGGTTCCAGTCGACCGTAGAAATCAGATTATCTACCTTATGATGCGCTGCAAACAGCAGGGCTTCCCAGTTCTGGCCTTCGTCCAGCTCCCCGTCGCCATGCAGGGAAAAGACAATATTTTTATCGTTATTGAGTTTTTTACTAAGCGCCGCTCCTATGGCAACGCTCATGCCCTGGCCCAGCGAGCCGCTGGCAACGCGGATTCCCGGAAGGTGTTCATGGGTTGCCGGATGGCCCTGCAGCCGTGAATTGAGCTTGCGGAAAGTGGCCAGTTCTTTGATGTCAAAATAACCCGACCTGGCTAAAGAAGCGTAAAAGACAGGGGAGATATGACCGTTGGAAAGAAAAAAGATGTCTTCATTTTTGCCGTCCATGCTGAACCTGGGATTGTGCTGCATGACCTGGAAATACAGGGCGGTAAAAAAATCCGTACAGCCCAGCGATCCGCCGGGATGGCCGCTGGCCGCTCCGTGAACCATACGAACGATATCTCTTCTAATTTGCGAGGCAATTGCTTTTAAATCAGCCATATAAAAAATGTTTTATTTGTGGAACAGCGGGGACAAAGCTAACGGAATTTTATTTTATTGCATATCTGTACAAATATTAAACTTTTGCTTTAAATTGCCTTCTCAATAGCTTCTTAGGATCGTTCATCAAATTGTTGTTGCCTTGGGTTATTTTGGTTAGAGTACTGATTAAATGGGTTGCTGCTCATTTGGTTATGTTCTGTCAGTAGCGCTCGAACTGGAATTATATTTTTAGACTACAAATTGAGGCCGATGTTTGATGTTTTACTATCTCTTGCCATATCTTTTACTGTAACCTTTCTGGCCATTCCGGTAATCATTAATGTGGCTGAGATGAAAAAGCTCTATGATGTTCCCGATGCCCGGAAAATACACCAAACACCCATCACCCCGCTAGGCGGAATCGGCATCTTCGCGGGCTTTGTTTTTGCCTCGCTGCTCACCATCAATTTCAAAATCTCATTTGAATTTCAGTATTTCATAGCTGCCACGCTGGTTATTTTTTTCCTGGGGTTGAAAGACGATATCCTCATTATTACTCCCGTAAAAAAATTCATCGGCCAGGTATTGGCTGCTTTCCTGATCGTGTATGACGGCAGGATACAGATCAGGAGCATGCATGGTTTTTTAGGAATACAGGAATTGCCGGAAATGTTCAGCCTGCTGATCACCTATTTTGCCGTTATCGTGATCATCAATTCTTTTAATTTGATCGATGGAGTGGATGGGCTGGCAGGGAGCCTGGGACTGATGTCGTCCGCCCTGTTCGGCATTTATTTTTTAAGCGTGAACATGCCCTCCTATTATATTCTTGCTTTTTCTTTATCCGGCAGTCTGCTGGCCTTTCTCATATTCAATTTTCAACCGGCAAAGATTTTCATGGGCGATACCGGTTCATTGCTGATCGGCGTCGTCAATGCCATACTGGCCATTAAATTCGTGAATGTGGCCAACTCATCGCAGGTGCCTTATCCGCTTGCTGCGTCGCCGGCTATCGGGTTCACCATCCTGCTGATCCCGCTGCTCGATACCCTGCGGGTATTTTCCATCCGCATATTCAAACGGCGGTCGCCTTTCAGTCCCGACAGGAATCATATTCATCACCTGCTGCTCGACAGGGGCCTTTCGCACAGGGCCATTACCCTCACTCTCGTTGCATTTAACCTGAGCCTGATCGCATTTGTGTTTTTTGAAAGATCGTTGGGCTGCACGATACTGCTGTTTGCTGTTTTTGCCTTGTTCTTTGCTTTTATTGCCGTTTGCTATTATGTGCGGCCGAAACCCAAGCTGGTAGTAGCCAAAACCCATTCGCCCGAAAGCGGGGAAGTAAAAACATCCAAGCTGAGGCTGACCAAGGACAGCATACTGGAACAGAAGAACTGACCGTTGCGATGATAAAAAATCCCATTCATCTTTTTGTTCAGTTTTTCTTTTAATGTAGGTTTGCATCCCTGTTAATTCACCATTTATGTCAGACGAGCTAGATCTAATCATGGAAGATGTGCAGGATTCCATGCAAAAAGCGATCAATCACCTGGAAACCGAATTGATCAAGATAAGGGCAGGCAAGGCCAATCCCCAGATGCTTGACGGACTTACGATAGATTACTACGGCTCACCCACTCCCCTGAACCAGGTTGCCAATATATCGGTGATGGATGCCCGAACCTTAACCATTCAGCCCTGGGAAAAAAATATGCTGCAGCCTATTGAAAGAGCCATCATTGCAGCCAACCTGGGCGTTACTCCTCAAAACGACGGCAATATCATTCGCCTGTTCATGCCGCCGCTGACCGAAGAAAGAAGAAAAGAATTCGTAAAACGGGCCAATGCCGAAGGCGAGCACAGCAAGGTATCCATTCGCAGTATCCGCCGCGATGCGATTGAGCAGATAAAAAAATTGCAGAAGGAAGGATTGAGTGAAGACATTACCAAAGATGCCGAAAAGCGCGTGCAGGAAGCCACCGATAAATTTATAGCGCTGGTGGAGAAGCATCTGGCTGCAAAGGAAAAAGAGATTATGTCGGTATAGAATATACGCAGATTTGGTTTGTAAGCGAATTTATATAAATTTGCAGCGGCTGTCCGCGCCGTCCTTGCGATCAATTCCCTAGGAAATAATCCACCCCGCCGTTTTTTTATTTTCTAACGTAAACTGATACTTATGAGCATGCTCAAAGAATTCAAGGACTTCGTCATGCGCGGCAATGTACTGGACCTTGCCGTGGCAGTAGTTATCGGCGCTGCTTTCACAGCCATCGTTTCTTCACTGGTTGATGCGGTGATCACCCCATTGTTGCTTACGCCTGCGCTCAAGATCGCGCACCTGGAGGACATCGAGCAACTACACTGGGGCGCCGTGAAATACGGCAGCTTTCTCTCTGCAATCATCAAATTTGTTATCATCGCCTTTATTCTTTTCCTCATTGTGAAGGGCTTCAAGAGCCTGGAGAAGAAAAAAGTGCCGCCGGCTACAGCCCCCACTCCTACTGAAACATTGCTTGCCGATATACTGGAAGAGCTGAGAAAAAAGTAGGCCCTCTCTTCTTGCATCTTTAATAATACTTGTTTAAACCACAAAAACTTGAACTATGAAGAAGCTTTGTTTGTGCATTTGTTTCATGCTTACCTTATGCCTGTTATCGCAAGCCCAGGATAAATCGGTGCAGGAATTGAAGAATGAAGCGTCCAGGGAATTCAAAAAAGATCCAAACGATACCATTCCCAAGATCTGGAAAACAGGCGGTCTTTTTACGGTCAATTTCAATCAGGCGGCATTGAGCAACTGGGCTGCCGGCGGCGATAAGTCATCGCTTGCCCTCACTTCGTACCTTAACGCGTATGCTTATTACAAAAAAGGAAAACATTCCTGGGACAATACGCTCGACCTGGCTTACGGCATGGTCAGCACCACCAGCCTGGGAAGGCGTAAGTCCGACGACCGCATCG
>CAYYZJ010000094.1:0-2145 GCA_964475615.1 uncultured Flavitalea sp.
AAGCAGGATACCCCCAAAGACACGGGCGGGTTATATGAATTCGATATAAATAATATATTAAGATTTTATGCATTTTTGTATAATCACAGCGATTATATGTTCATTTTAACATACGATTCGTTAGGGAAAATAATAAAAAAAACCGGCCCCGAAGTTGTGCAATGGTTTTTGGACAAACGTGGAATAGATAGTTTGGATATTACGTTTCTTCTATATTCAGTTCAATACTTATATAGTAAGGTTAATTTAACTATGGGCAATGATAGCTTTAAAAATCTTGTACTATATAACAGTAACGAGTTCTCAAATCTTATTGGAGGCAAGATTAGGGTTTCAGTAAGTAACGAGAATCTAAAAAAAAATGGTTTACATATCTGGGCGAAAACAAAACATTTGTACACACGATACGATTGTATACAAGGATTCTGTTTATGTTTTTGATTCATTAAAACGAGTGACCCGAAATGAAAAACGCATACAAAGTTCAAGCCCTTGATTTACATATTGTCATAATACGGAAACAGTGCCGAAATAAAAATAGTCGATAATGCAGGCACCGCTTTTGTAGATAATATATATTCCGAATTTAATCAGGCTTGCAACTGTAGTTTCCCAAATGTAGACTTTAACTCAGGATTAGGTGATGAAAATTTTGAAGAAAAAGCTATCCGTGGAGCAAAAACGATTATCAATGGCAAACGGGAAAAGAAGCAAGAAGATGATCTACCTAGGATGTCATGGTCACAATTTGGTAGCTGGCTTAATAATGCACTTCATGTAAATCCAAATATTCAAGTAACAATTAATTAAGTATGAATTCTATCAACAATAGCATTTTAAGCAATAAGTATATTCTAAAGGTTAAATTATTAGTATCTGTAGCGATTATTTTCTTTGGGGCTTCATATGCCCAGGACAACACTAATTGTCAATTGCTGACTGCATTGCTAAAAAATGATAAGGCAAGACAGACCTTTAAATTTGATAAGCATAAAGAAGTTCCAATTATTTTTTATTGACCTTAAAAAAAATTTTGCTGGATGTACGATTGATAAATTTTATAATAGGAATGTTGACATTGTTATCGATTCTTCATTACTGAATGTAAATAACCCATCAAATATTATAATTGTTAACCTAAAGAAAGTTAGTAACAACTATGATATGGAAATACATCAAAAATACACAGGCGCCTACGGGCATGTCGAATTCAAAAGGAAAAGGGGTGCCTACATAATATCCAAATTTCTAATTGGTTATTTTTAAGCTTTCAGCTTGATTATTTTTGGAAGAGACGCATTACTATCCGTTCGGGCTGACCATGGCAGCAATCTCCAGCAAGGCTCTCAAGCCGCTGTATTATGAAAATAAAATGCGTTACAACGGTAAAGAACAACAGAATAAGGAGTTCTCCGATGGCTCTGGTCTCGAATGGTATGACTATGGAGCACGAATCTATGATAACCAGATAGGGAGATGGCACAATTTAGATCCCAAGGCTGATAAGTTACCTCAGCACAGCCCATTTGAATATAGTATAAATAACCCTGTTCTTTTCGTTGATCCAGACGGCCAATTTCCTTATCCTATACATATTCGTTCGTTTGCCCCATTCGTATCATTTGGCGGAGGATTCTTAGGCGATAATAGAGGATGGTCTACAACGTTAGGGCAACGGGAAGTGCCTGGAGGGGTTACTTCAAGAATGCAACAGACATTTATAATTGATCCCTCACAAAAATCTATATCACAACTAAAAACTTGGAGCGATCCTTCTTTTCATCCTGTATTAGGATCAGCAACAGCAACAGATAAATATGATGTTCAAGCGGGATTTAAAACAAGAGGTGGAGATAAGATTGGGGCAGTTGTGTCAAACATTGCGGCCGCGAACCCTTTAGTATATGGTTCTCCCGATATTGACATTCATTCAGCAATTAGGCTAACTGAAAATATTGAGAAAGGGACACTTAACATTCAAATGTCAATGGATGGCGATAGATTTCCGGCAGCAGAAGCATTTATTGGTGATACGAAGGGGCAACAAGTCTTCATTGGTGTCAGCGGATATGACGGCAATCCATATTCTAGTTTGCCGGGCAATAATGACCGTCCTATGTTTTATGTAAATTTTGATATTAAAAT
>CAYYZJ010000095.1:0-1872 GCA_964475615.1 uncultured Flavitalea sp.
GGTGTGATCAGGGATCTCAGCACGCATAGCGGAGGCCAGATATCTAAAGATTGATCGATAAAATAAAAACAGTTATGAGAAAGTCGTTTTTTTTACTGCTCAGCTTGCTTGCGGCCGGTCATCTGCTGGCCCAGAAAGCCATCATCAACGATCCCAAAGCGGAGCTGAGGCAGGCAAAAGGGTTTCATGCCATTGAAGTGTCGAATTCCATCGACCTTTTCCTGATCCAGTCGGAATAGGAAACCGTTGCCGTGAGTGCAAAGGAGATCAAGTACCGCGACCGCATCCGCACTGAAGTGGACAATGGGGTATTGAAAATATGGTACGATAATGAAGGCCATAGATGGGAGCATGGAGATAAGAAATTAAAAGCCTATGTTTCCTTCAAACAGCTCGACAGGCTTATTGCTTCCGGCGCTTCCGATGTATGGGTAGACGGAGCGATCTCCGGCGAAACGCTTGACCTGCGGCTTTCAGGAGCCAGCGATTTCAAGGGAGCGGTGCAGTTGAAGGAATTGAAGATCGACCAATCGGGCGCTTCCGATGTAAGCATCAGCGGAACCGCATCCACGCTGAGCATCGAGGCCAGCGGAGCCAGCGATGTGAAAGGGTATGATCTGGTTACTGAAAACTGCAGTGTTCATGCTTCGGGCGCTTCCGATATACAGATATCGGTGAACAAGGAATTGAATGCCACTGCCAGCGGAGCCAGCAGCATTTATTATAAAGGCAGTGCGGTGATCAGGGAGCTGCATTCGAACGGAGCGAGCAGTGTGATGAAGAAGGGATGATCATTTGCCAAATGCCCACACTAAAAATTCCGGCAGCACTGCGGCCCAATATGGATAATCGTGTTTCCCGTCCTTCACTTCTTTATATACGATATCATCGGGCGCTGCGATATTTTTATTTTGGATCAAGCTGATGATGTCTTTGGTATCGTCGATCACATCGATGATACCGTCCTTATCGCGGTCTGCCGTTTCTTCTGCTCCTCCTGCATAGAACCAATACCGAAGCTTGGGGCGCTTGCGCGATGCTTTCAATTTCGCATACATGATCCTGTTCTTATCGTCGTTGTAGGCGCTGTCTTCAACGGGTTTATCGCGCCACCAGAAAGAACCGGAGAAAACGCCCACCAGGCTTATTTTTTCGGGATGGTTCCAGGCGATGTCGAAAGCGGAAAGCCCGCCGAGGGAACATCCTGCTATGGCCACTGCATTGAATTTCCGCACGCCCGACTGCTTTTTCGCATAAGGATAGAGCTCATCATTGATGAATGCATCATAATATCCTGCCCTTGATCCTTTTTTTTCATAATCCGGATGATCGGCAACGCCGTATTCCTGCATGCGGTCGCCGGCTTCAATGCCAACGACCACCAGGGGCTGGATGGCGCCTTTTTTATAAAGGCTGTCCACCGTTTCTTTCACCCTCCATTTTTCCATATCCTGGCCATCGTTGAGTATAAGCAGGTTCAGGCTGCTTTTATCGGAAGGCACCGGTGTGTTGATGATGGTCAGTTTTACTTTGCGCTGCAGGTGGCGGGAATACAATTCGTCGCTACGCTCCCGGGTATGCTTGCCACAGCCTAAAAAAGAAACGGCCATAAACGAGATCAGGCATATTTTTTTCATGACATGAAAATAGGAATTGTAGGAAAAATAAAAATCATTTTTGGAGTAAAAGGTAAATGAAGCTACCTTTGCGTCCCATATCGCGAAGTAGAGCAGCGGTAGCTCGTCGGGCTCATAACCCGAAGGTCGGAGGTTCGAACCCTCCCTTCGCAACAAAAGGCTCTTTTGGAGCCTTTATTCTTATTGAATTTCAGCTTTTCCGCAAGTTTTTGAACAAAGACCCGGTACAATTCTT
>CAYYZJ010000096.1:0-2621 GCA_964475615.1 uncultured Flavitalea sp.
TGGAATGGTTGCCGGTGAAGCCTCGGGCGCAGGCGCAGAGACAATGGAATAATCCCTGATTTCAGGCTGATCGGCCGGGTCGGCTAAAACAGCGGTATTGTCATCGCCCTGTTTTCCGGGTTCTATATCGCTGACCCATGCAGCCATCATGACGTCTTTTTCAGGCTTGCTCTCTGCTTTGCAGGGATTGCGCCTGGTTTTGGCGGGTTTCTTATTTTTTTGCTTTGGGATGGAAACAGTATAAATGACCTGCGTATTCTCCGCAACCAGCCTGACCTGCTGAACGGTGGCAGCCAGTTTCAATGTCAATTGACGCGGTTGAAGCAAGACGGTCAATCCCGCCAGCACGGCGAACAAAAAACAGGCTATCCACCTCGGACTATAACGGTAACCCATATACGCATGACCCGTTACCCTCCTGATGCGCTCCAGCAGCAGCTTGCTGCTTTTGCCTACGGCAGGCATGGCCAGGCGATATCGTTCCTGCCTTGTTTTTTCGAGCGAAAGCAGGGCCGAAGCATAGGTATAAGGGTGATACTGGAACTGCATCACGAGGTCGTCGCAGCAAAGCTCCCTTTCCTTTCTGATGGCATGAACAAAAAGCCGGTAAAAGGGATTGAAGAAAAAGACGACTTCGGAAATGCTGATGAACAGGTTGACCAGGTAATCGTGCCGCTTGATATGTGCCAGCTCATGCAAGAGGATCGTTTCCACCTGCTCTGTGCTCAGGTGGTTGACGGTGGCCAGCGGAATAAGGATAATGGGTTTGAGAAAACCGGTGGTCATCGGACTGTCCACAATGGAAGAAAGCCAAACGCTCACTTTTTTCCTGATGCCCATTTGCCGGGAAACCGTTTCGGCAAATACCCTCAGCCCGGGCTTTATTTTGGAAATGCCCCTGTACCGCAGCCGCCGCAGATAAATGTAATGCATGCTGTACCTGGCGAACAGGAATAAAAGTGCAGCAAGATATATGGATGATAAATAAGGCAAGGCATAATTCATGTATTGCTTTGCCGTATACAGCAAAGCGATCAGTCCGCCGCCGGCGCTCAGATCCATCAGCATGTCGCCGCCATTGAGCGCAGCAATAAAGGTTATGATAAACCATAATGAACCCAGGGCAGACAGGATCAATCCCAGGCCATGCCTGGCCTGCGCCGAAAATCGTTTACCCCTTCCTGTTAGTATGATATAAAGCAGCCACAACAATGCCATTTGCCAAAGGCTGTTGACCAGCGACCAGCCCAGCGCTTTGAGCAAGGCAGATTGGGTTATGAGGTGCATGCTATTGTTTTTTGAGATTATTCAGTAATTGCTGAATTTCCTCCAGCTCCTGCGGCGAAGCCTTGTGATTGCCCAGGGCCTGGATCACCAGCTCGGTGGGAGAGCCTCCGAAAAGCGTATTGATCATCTTGCCCAGCAAATGCTTCTGTGTTTTTTCCTTGCTCACGGCTGCCTGGTAAATATGGGTCTTGAAGGAATCGTCGCGCTTTACCAGGCCCTTCTCATGCATGATCTGCATCAGCTTTAACGTGGTCGTATATCCCACGTCCTTGGTCTTGGCAAGTTCCTCATGAACTTCCCTCACGCTTGCCGTTTCCCTTTCCCACAATACCTGCAGTATTTCCAGCTCGCTTTCTGTTGGCTTGATATACCTGGTCGTATTCATGATATTTTGTTTTACGGACTAATTTACGATATTTTTCGTAATAAAAAGTTAAAAACTATTATTAATTTAATATTTACAAATCAGGCAAATATGATAGATACCGCCAAACTGGATCAATACCTCGATGATTTTATTGTTAAAGAAGGCAAGACGGTTTCCCTGAAGGATTATGAAACCGATTATGACCATAAGCAACTGACCAAAGAAGAAGGAGAGGAACTGCTGAAAGCGGGCATTCAGAAACTGGCCGAGCTGCAGGATAAGCTGTATGCGCATAACCAGTACAGTGTGCTCATCGTTTTCCAGGCCATCGACGCTGCCGGCAAGGACAGCATCATCAAGCATGTAATGACCGGACTGAACCCCCAGGGGGTAAGAGTAACCAGCTTTAAAGTGCCCACTTCGCTCGAGCTGGAGCACGATTATTTATGGAGGCATTACCTGGTGCTTCCCCGCAAAGGAGAGATCGGCATCTTCAACCGCTCCCATTATGAAAACGTGCTGGTAACGAGAGTGCATCCGGAATTCATCTTGAATGAAAACCTGCCCGGCATCAACAGTGTGAACGATATCGATCAATCGTTCTGGGAAAAGCGGTTCAAGCAGATCAATCATTTTGAAAAAACATTGTACGATAACGGCACCATCATCCTGAAATTCTTTTTGCATGTTTCCAAAAAAGAGCAGAAAAAAAGATTCCTCGAGCGCATCGACGACCCTGCCAAGAACTGGAAATTCTCCGTCGGCGACCTGAAGGAAAGAGCGCTCTGGAAAGAATACCGCAAGGCTTATGAAGACATGCTCAGCAATACTTCCAAAGATCATGCGCCCTGGTTCGTTATTCCTGCGGATGACAAATGGTTTACCCGCGTGGTTGTGGCGGGCATCATCTTCAGGGAATTCGAGATGCTCAACCTCAGCTATCCGACAGTAACGGAAGAGCAGAAAG
>CAYYZJ010000097.1:0-5026 GCA_964475615.1 uncultured Flavitalea sp.
AGCGTGTACAATAACCAGGAAACCCTTCGCGGCCTGGTGCGCAGGGAAAGAAGGGTGGAGCTGGCCATCGAAGGATTGCGCTGGTTCGATGTGCAGCGCTGGAAGATCGGCGACCAGGTAATGAGCGGCCCTGTGAACGGATCGAGGCTGGGTACTGTTGATCCCAATACCGGCGCGCTTTCGCTTACCTCGGAGCGCATTCTCTCCGAACAGCGGACATTCGATCCGGCCAAGAACTACCTTTGGCCGATACCTCAGCATGAGATCGATATCAACAAAAATCTTATTCAGAACAAAGGATATTAATGATGAAAAAAATATGGTTAGTCATTTGCTTTTTTTCCGGAACTGCATTCGGGCAGCCTGCACTTGAAACCCCAGGCTGGTATACCGGCGATATCCATGTTCACCGCAATTGCGGCGGGTCTGACGTATTGCCCGAAGATCAATTTCCGGAGATGATGAAGCCGAACGATCTGGATGTGATCGCCGTGCTGGCCGATATGGGCAACGGAGAAGTGAAATACAGCCGGCAAGACCTGCTCAAGGTGAATGGAAAAGATGCTCCGCAATCCGCTGCCGGCCGCATCATTCACTGGGATACCGAATGGCATTGGGATGCCACGTACGGGCAGTTCGATCACCAGGCATTGGGAGGCCATCTTGTATTGCTGGGATTGCAGCATGCAGAGCAGATATGGACCGAATCGCCATACAAGGTGCTGGACTGGGCAGCAGCGCAGCATGCCGTAAAAGGCTTTGCCCATCTGGAATACCTGAACGATCAAATCCAAAAAGAGTTAAATTGTTGTATCCCTGTCGATTTCCCTGTTGAAGCAGCGCTGGGAACCATCGACTTTGTATCCGAAGACGTATACGGCATTCATTCACGCAACAACGGCAACTATAACAGCGAGGCGGTCATTCACGCCTATTATAAGCTGCTCAACTGCGGATTCAGGATCGCACTGGCGGCAGGCACCGATTATCCCTGCAATGAATACGAGCCGCTGGGAACTTTGCTGACTTATGTTCAGATCCCAGGCAAGCAGCTCAACTACCGGTCATGGATAGACGGAATTGCCGCAGGCCGTACCGTGGTATCGCGGAATGGGCATAATGAATTCCTCGATCTCAAAGTGAATGGAAGCAAAGGCCCCGGCAGTGAGATCAGGTTTGCCAAAGCCGGAAAGGTATCCGTCAGCGCAAGCTGGTCGGTAAAAGAAGAAACCTCCGGCACCATCGAGCTGGTGAGCAATGGAAAAGTGATCGCCAGGCAGGAGGGGAGATCCGCTCCGGGTAAGCCGCTTGTATTCAAAGCAACCGCATCCTTTACGCAAAGCGGCTGGATCTGCGCGCGGCGGATGGACAGCTCCGGTCATGTGCTGCACACTTCGCCGGTATATGTTACCCTCGGCAACAGGCCGGTGAGGGCCAGCGTGGAAGATGCGCAGTATTTCGAATCGTGGATCAGCAATATTTTATCGCAGATAGAACTGGGCGGCCCATGGAATAAATATTTTTCCCATGACCTGGAAACAGTAAAAGCGCGCTATATCAAAGCAAGAGACATCTATCGAAAAATAATCAGCGAAGCCAATAAACCATAAATACTACCAAGGAATGAATTTTTTCAAGCATGATTCGGAACTGTTCGAATTCATCAGACAAAACCTCTACGTTGCTGCCGTATGCGATATCCTCGATGAGCTGGGTTACCGTAACCAGGCCATGCACCAGCGCCTGCGCCCGCTTTTGCCCGATATCAAAAATTGCGGATTCATAGGCCGGGCCAGAACATTCGACTGGATGGAAACAGAGGAGATACTGGAAGAAAATCCATACGGACTGGAGATCGAAGCCATGGATTCGCTGAGGGCCGGCGATGTGGTGGTGCATTCCACCGACCGCAACGGCACCAATGCGCCATGGGGCGAGCTCATGTCCACCATCGCCAAGCGCAAAGGCGTTGCCGGCTGCGTATGCGACAGCCAGGTGCGCGACTGCGTTAAGATCATCGAAATGAATTTTCCTGTATATTATGCCGGCATAAGGCCATTGGATTCAAAAGGCCGCGGGCTGGTTATCGGCTATGATTCACCGGTATATTGCGGCGATGTGCTGGTCAATACAGGCGACCTGGTGTATGCGGATTTCGACGGCATCGTGGTTATTCCAAAGGCCATCGAGCAGGAAGTGCTGCAAAAGGCCCGTGAAAAAGTGAACAATGAAAATCTTTCCCGCCGCGAGCTGCTCGAAGGCAAATCGCTGCGCGAAGTATACGACAAATACAAAACCCTGTAACTATGAAGTTCGCAAACAAATCCGTGGTCATCACCGGCGCAGGATCCGGAATAGGAAGGGCATGCGCGCTCGAATTTGCAAAAGAAGGGGCGGCACTGGTGATTGCCGATATCAACCTGAACAGCGCAGCAGAAACGGTAAAGCTCATTGGATCCGCCGGAGGCAGGGCATTTGCCTGCCAGGCCGATGTGTCCAAACCGGAATCGGTGATGGCGCTCGTGGATTTCAGCATCGGGAATCTTTCTGCAGTTCATGCACTGGTGAACAATGCGGCCATCCAGGTGAACAAGACCATCGAGGATACTTCATTTGAAGAATGGAACCTGCAGCTTTCGGTTAATGTGGGCGGCGTTTTCCTGTGTTCTAAATATTTTCTTCCCCACCTGCGCAAAACAAAAGGAAACATCGTGAATATGTCTTCGGTGAACGGATTTTTTGTAGAGCCGATGTGCGCTGGCTATTGTGCAACCAAGGCCGCCATCATCGGGCTCACCAAGGCCATGGCCATCGACCACGGGCATGAAGGCATACGGGTGAATTGCATTTGTCCCGGTTATATCGATGCAGGCCTTGCAGAAGGCTATTTCCAAAGCCAGCCCGATCCGGCAAAAGCGCGGGCAGAAGCAGGCCGCCTGCATGCATTGGGAAGGATCGGAAGGCCGGAAGAAGTAGGGCGCGCGGCGGTTTTCCTGGCCGGCGATGAAGCGTCGTTCGTTACCGGCTCGGCCATGGTGGTGGATGGCGGCTTCGGGTCGGGACTTCCTCCTAAATTTTAATCGGTTATCTATGAATACATCCGGATCTCAGAAAGCCGTCGACTGGCTGATTGTCATAATTGTCAATTTCATGTGGGCCACGCAGGTGCCGGTGATCCGGCTCATCGGCGACCGGCTCGGCCCCGTTACTGTTGCATTCATTCCCATGATCGTGAGCACGATTATCTTTTTGCCTTTCCTATGGCTGGAAAATAAAAAGCGCAATATCGGCATGCGATGGCAATGGAAACATCTCCGGAATTTTTTATTGCCCGGACTGATCGGCATTTTCCTGATGCAATATCTGTATACGCTCGGCTCGCGTCTTACCCTTGCGGCCAATGCAGGCATCATCACACTCACCATACCGGTGATCGTGGCCATACTCGCTTCCTTTATGCTCAGGGAAAAATTGAACATCATCCGGCTCATCAGCTTTGTTCTGGCCATTGGCGGCGTGCTCATGACCTCGCTCTCCGATATTTCGGGCGCCGATTTCAAACAGAGCCAGTATTTAAGCGGCAACCTCATTTTTCTTTTTGCCTGCTGTTGCTGCGGCTTTTATAATACCTGCTGCAAAATGCTGGTGGATAAAAATTATACCGAGCTCGAGATACTCGTATACAGTTCTATGATAGGCAGCATAGCCTGCATTCCGCTGCTGATCTGGGCAGAACCATTCCGGTATTCAGCGTTTATCCATTCGGGTAAGCAGGCATTGCTGGGCATTGCCGAGCTGAGCGTGATCGTGTACGGCGTTTCGATGCTGCTGTTTTTTTATGTGTTGAAAAGAATGGATGTAACACAGGCCATACTGGGCAATTACCTGCTTCCCTTTTTTATTGGTCTGTTGGGCATTGTGCTGCTGAATGAAAAGATCACTCCCGTAATGATGATCGGGGGCGGCCTCATCCTCATCAGCACCCTGATGGTAACGGTTTATGAAAACGCTTTGCTGGCTTTCTTTAAATTAAAAGTGGAATAAACGATGAAGATTACAAACGTCAAGGCAATTGTTTTAAAGCTTCCGGAAATTTCAACCGCGGCCGACGGCACGCAGGACGATCTGATCATTGTAGTGGAAACCGATGAAGGCATCACCGGTTACGGCGAAGTGGATACCGCTCCGCTTGTAGGCAAGGCGGTTGTGGAGGCGTATATGTCGCACGGCACCTGTTATGGATTGAGAGAAGTGGTCGTTGGCATGGATCCTTTCGACTATGAGCAGATATGGAACGAGATGTGGGCCAAGACTTACTATTATGGCCGCAGCGGCCCGGTTATGCATGTAATGAGCGGCATCGATATGGCATTATGGGATATCATGGGCAAGGCCGTTAACAAGCCTGTTCATAAGCTGCTCGGCGGCAGCTATACCAATAAAGTGCGCGCTTATGCCAGTGCGCTGATGCCCGATACCGGCAGTGAAGTAAAAAGAATGACGGAGAACTATGTTTCGCAAGGCTATACCGCCATCAAATACGGATGGGGGCCGCTGGGCTATGATGTGCATGCCGACCTGGAGCTCATTAAAACGGCAAGGAAAGCGGCGGGCGATGATGTGGAGATCATGATCGATATCGGCAAGCGCTACCGCCTGAAGTCAGCCCTCTATGTAGCCAAAGCCCTCGAAGACCTGAACATCTACTGGCTGGAAGAACCGCTGCCTGCCGAGGATTATACCGGATACCGCAAGCTCGCCGGATCCACCACCATGCGCATTGCCACCGGAGAGGAAGAAAGCGGGAGACTGGCCTTTGCCCGGCTGATCGATGAAACGCATATCGACGTTGTTCAGCCCGATGTATCGCGCTGCGGCGGGCTTACCGAAGCCAAAAAAATTGCCACCCTGGCTGCAGATAAAAACATCCTCTGCGTTCCGCATGCTTTCAAGACCGGCGTGCTGGTTGCCGCTTCCATTCAGCTTATTGCGGCCATACCGCATGCGCCTTTCCTCGAGTTTTCGG
>CAYYZJ010000098.1:0-6690 GCA_964475615.1 uncultured Flavitalea sp.
GATGCCTTTGCTGAGGTTTTCGAGAGTGGGCTTGCCGCTGAAGGGTTCGCCATTGATGAAGAAAGCGGGCACGCTGGTAACGCCCCTGTTCATTCCTTCGCGCAGGTCGCCCTGGACCTGCCAGCCATAAGTGGCATTGACCAGGTCGTCGAGGAATTTTTTATTGGTTACTCCGGCTTCCTTGGAATGCAATTTTAAACTGGTAGTGCCCAGGTTATGCCGGTTATTGAATAATACATTATGCATTTCCCAGAACTTGCCTTCCTGTGCCGCAGCTACTGCCGCTTCACCGGCCTTGAGGCTGCGCTGATGGATCTTGGTCAACGGGAAATGACGGAAATTGAATCTTACTTTTCCCTTGTATTTTTCCAGCAACTGCTTGACCACTTCATTGGCCTTGGCACAGTCTTCATTTTCATATTCACCGAATTCAACCAGGGTCACGGGAGCTGTTGCACTGCCAACAAATACATCCTTGGGCTCTATGATCTCAACGATCTCCTTTTTAAAAGCCATGGTATTCTCCTTTTGTTTCTTTTATTTAAGTTAATGTCTCTCTAAATTATGGGTTGATAATCAATTGTTATTATAATATTAAATTTCGATTAACAACATTCGTCCGCTCAAAAGTATAAATGCCATCGCAGCTTGGCGATGGCATTTGTAAAATTAACTCATTTTTTTCAAAAAACTGCCTTTTTAAGACCTTGCCTTGCTGGTTCTGCTTTTGGCGGAAGCGCCATCGGCCTCATCGGACGAATCGGCTTTGGGTTGTTCATTACGGAATACCACGATACCGTCGAATACGTCGACCAGCACGGGGTGCGATTTATCGATCTCCCCTGCCAATATTTTCTTGCTCAGCGGGTTAACGATCATTTTCTGGATCAGCCTCTTCAGCGGCCTGGCCCCGAACTGGGGGTCGAAGCCGTTTTCAGCCAGGAAATCCATCAGGTAATCGCTGAACTGGAGGTTGATCCCGTTCTTTGATACCATGTCCTTGAGGCTGTCGAGCTGGATCTGGATAATCCCCTTGATCTCGCTCTTCAGCAGCGGCTGGAACATGATCACCTCGTCGATGCGGTTGAGGAATTCCGGCCTGATGGTTTGCCTGAGCAGGTTCATCACTTCGGCCTTGGTGGTTTCTACCACCTGCTCGCGGTTCTTTTCATTCACATCTTCAAATGCGGCCTGGATGATCTGGCTGCCCATATTGCTGGTCATGATGATGATGGTGTTCTTGAAATTCACCACGCGGCCTTTGTTATCGGTCAGGCGTCCGTCGTCGAGCACCTGGAGCAATATATTGAACACATCGGGATGCGCTTTTTCTATTTCATCGAGCAGCACCACGCTATAGGGTTTTCTGCGAACGGCTTCCGTAAGCTGACCGCCTTCTTCGTAACCCACGTATCCCGGAGGCGCGCCTACGAGGCGGCTTACGGTATGTTTTTCCTGGTATTCGCTCATGTCGATGCGGGTGAGCATGCTTTCATCGTCGAACAAATATTCGGCGAGCGCTTTGGCCAGTTCGGTTTTACCGACGCCGGTGGTGCCGAGGAAGATGAAGGAACCGATGGGTCTTTTCGGGTCGTGCAGTCCTGCGCGGCTTCTGCGGATGGCGTCGGCAACGGCAGTGATGGCTTCATCCTGGCCCACTACCCTTTTATGCAATTCATCTTCGAGCTTCAGCAGCTTGTCTTTTTCGCTTTGCATCATGCGGGCAACGGGAATGCCGGTTGCCCTGGCCACCGCTTCGGCTATGTCTTCTGCATCCACTTCTTCCTTGAGCAGGCGTTTTTCGCTGCTCTCGGTAAGCTGCCTGGAATATTCTGCAATGATCTTTTCCTGTTCTTTTACTTTTCCATATCTGATCTCGGCCACTTTTCCGTAGTCGCCTTCCCGTTCGGCTTTTTCTGCTGCCAGCTTCAGGGCTTCGATCTCGGCTTTGGCGTTCTGCACTTTTTCAACGAGCTCTTTTTCCTGTTTCCATTTTGCTTTCAGTGTATCGCGCTGCACGCTGAGGTTGCCGATCTCTGCGCTCAGCTCCCTGAGCTTTTCTTCATCGCTTTCGCGCTTGATGGCTTCGCGTTCTATTTCGAGCTGGCGGATCTGCCTTTCGAGCTGATCCAGCTCTTCGGGCATGGAATTCATTTCCAGGCGAAGCTTGGCTGCGCTTTCATCGATGAGGTCGATGGCCTTGTCGGGCAGGAAGCGGTCGCTGATATAGCGATGCGATAATTCCACCGCGGCAATGATGGCTTCATCCTTGATGCGCACGTGGTGATGCATTTCGTAGCGGTCTTTCAATCCGCGGAGGATGGAAATGGCGTCTTCCTCGCTGGGTTCATCGATCATCACTTTCTGGAATCGCCTTTCCAGCGCCTTGTCTTTTTCAAAAAATTTCTGGTATTCGTTGAGCGTGGTTGCGCCGATGGCCCTCAGCTCGCCGCGGGCCAGTGCGGGTTTCAGAATATTGGCAGCGTCCATGGCGCCTTCGCCTCCGCCGGCGCCTACCAGCGTATGGATCTCATCGATGAAGAGAATGATCTCTCCGTCGCTGCCGCTCACTTCCTTTACCACGCTTTTCAGTCGCTCTTCAAATTCGCCCTTGTATTTGGCGCCGGCAATGAGCTGGCCCATGTCGAGGGCATAGATCACTTTTGTCTTGAGGTTTTCGGGAACATCGCCGTTTACGATGCGATGGGCCAGTCCTTCTGCAATGGCGGTCTTACCAACACCGGGCTCGCCTACTAGGATCGGATTGTTCTTGCTGCGGCGGGAAAGGATATGCAGGGTTCTCCTGATCTCTTCATCGCGGCCGATAACCGGATCGAGCTTGCCCTGGCGGGCGAGCTCATTGAGGTTTCTAGCATATTTATTCAGCGCATTGAACTGCGTTTCCTGGGTTTGGGATGAGATGGTAGATCCTTTGCGCAGTTCCTTGATGGAAGCGGTCAGTCCTTTTTCGGTGAGACCGGCATCTTTCAATAATTTGGCGGTAGTATCACTGCCATGCACAAGCGCTAAAAGCAGATGTTCGGGAGTGATGAACTCATCGCCGAACTGTTTTACCACCGAGCCGGCGCGCAATATGACATTGTTAACGTCGCGGCTGATGGTCTGGGCCGGCTCGCCGCTTGTCTTGGGCAACCTGGCGATCGCTTCTTCAAGCTTATTCTCGACCAGGTTTATGGTAACATTATTTTTTTTCAATAAATAATCGACAGGAGAATCCTGCTGCTCAAGCAACGCTTTCAATATATGCTCCGTTTCAATATTCGGGTTACTGTTATTGAAAGCCAGTTGTTGTGCCTGTGCAAAAGCCTCCTGCGCCTGGATAGTGAAATTGTTTAAATTCATAATGCAATTTTTTTATTGCAGATAATGATATTAAGATCATTTTTCTACAACTTTACCTTTAACTTCAAAACGCAATCCAAAGCATCAATCCAGAAACTATGTCATATAAAATTAAATTAATCTGTCTACACTACAGCCTGGTACCCTTGTGCCTGCTATTCTGGCTGCCGGCGCTGAGCCAGCCGGATTTCAACGAGCTGGATCAGTTGTTGAAACAGAATCAGAAAGCATTGGGCAATAATTTTGCCGCTTTGGTCTGGAAGGACGGAAAAATGGTTTATCAGAAACAGTTCGAAAAGGAAACCGGCGATTTTAATGCCAAAACGCAGGCCCCGGTCGGTTCCTGCAGTCAATGGCTGACTGCCGCCGTTGTGATGGCTTTGGTAGATGAGGGCAAGATATCGCTGGATGACAAGGTGAGCAAATACATTCCCATTTTCGAGAAATACATGAAGAGCTATATCACCATCCGCAATTGCCTTACGAATACCACCGGCATACAGGATGCATCGGGCGCAATGAAGCTTTTTCAGAAAAGCAAATATTCCAGCCTGGAGGAAGAAGTGGATGCTTTTGCTTCCAAAAGGGAAATCGCATCCAATCCCGGCACTGAAGTGTACTACAGCAATGTAGGGCCCGATATTGCCGGGCGGGTGTTGGAGATCGTTACCAAAAAGCCGTTCGACCGGCTGGCGCAGGAAAAAATATTCCGCCCTCTGAAAATGAGGGGTACCAGTTTTACCGACGATAATGGCGGCGCCGTCAATCCATCCGGAGGAGCGAAGTCTACCGCCAATGACTATATGAATTTCCTCATCATGATCCTGAACAAAGGAACGTTTGAAGGCAAGCGCGTGCTCAGTGAAAAATCGGTGGAGGAAATGGAGACCATGCAGTTTGGCCAACTACCTGTTAAATTCATGCCTAAGGAAGCGTCCGGCTGGCATCAGGGATTGGGAGTATGGATGCAGGAGCCGGGTGGAAAAGAAAAAATACTGGGCAGCCTGAACCTGTCGGGCACCTGGCCTTTTATAGACCGTTGCAGGAATTATGCAGCCATCCTCTTCCTCAAAAACCCCCAGAGCGATCCGAAAAAAGAAATCTATGGCAATTTCAAGGATGCGATAGACAGGCAGTTGGTAGCGAATTGCCAGTGAGCATGAGGTCGGAGGTCTGAAGTCGGAAGTCCGATGAAGTCCGACCTCATCAGACTTCAGATCTCTGACCTCAGATATACTGGTTGACAAGATTCTCCAGCCACTCCTGCTTTCCGCTGATCTGTTTGGGTTCTCCGTTGGAGATGGCAAAGGCCCGCAGGTCTTCGAGCGTGAGCTTTCCGTCTTCAAAATCTTTTCCCTTGCCGCTGTCGAAGGAAGCGTAACGATCCCTGCGGAATTTTTTATAGGGCGATTTTTGCAGGATATTGTCTGCAATGATCAATGCGCGCGCAAAAGCATCCATGCCTCCGATATGGGCCAGGAAAATATCTTCGAGATCGGTTGAATTTCTTCTTGTCTTGGCGTCGAAATTAACGCCGCCTCCTGCAAATCCGCCTGCTTCCAGAATGACGAGCATGGATTCGATCAGCTCATTGAGGTGCATGGGGAACTGGTCGGTATCCCATCCGTTCTGGTAATCGCCGCGGTTGGCGTCGATGCTGCCGAGCATGCCGGCATCGGCGGCCACCTGCAGTTCGTGCTGAAAGGTATGTCCGGCCAGCGTTGCATGGTTCACTTCTACGTTCAGCTTGAAATCTTTATCCAGTCCATAATGGCGAAGAAAGCCGATCACCGTTGCACAATCATAATCGTATTGATGCTTGGTGGGTTCGCAGGGCTTGGGCTCGATGAAGAACACGCCTTTGAATCCCTGCTTGCGCGCATAGTCGCGCGCGATGGTCAGGAAGCGGGCCAGGTGATCCAGCTCGCGTGTCATATTCGTATTGAGCAGGCTCATGTATCCTTCCCTCCCGCCCCAGAACACATAGTTCTCGCCGCCCAGGGCTATGGTGGCATCCAGCGCATTTTTGACCTGCGTGCCTGCATAAGCCACTGCCGCAAAATCGGGATTGGTGGAAGCGCCGTTCATATAACGCGGATTGGAGAAAACATTGGCAGTTCCCCAAAGCAGCCTGATCCCGCTGGCAGCCTGCTTTTGCTTGGCATAGTCCACCAGCGTATGAAGCCTGCTTTCATATTCGGCAATGGAATTTCCTTCATCAACCAGGTCTATATCGTGAAAGCAATAATAAGGCGCACCCAGCTTGCTGATGAATTCAAAAGCCGCATCCATTTTATCTTTGGCGCGCTGTACAGGATCGGCAGCAGCATCCCAGGGAAATTTTTTCGTTCCGGGCCCGAACGGATCGGCGCCGGTATTGCAGAACGTATGCCAGTAACAAACGGCAAAGCGGACATGATCTTTCAGCTTTTTGCCGGCCACCACTTTATTTTCATCATACCATTTAAAGGCAAGCGGGTTATCCGATTGTGGGCCTTCGTATTTGATCTGCCCGATGCCCGGAAAAAATTCCTTGTTTCCTGTAACGATGCTCATAGTCTGATTTTTATTGGATGAGAGTTGATAAGTGTTCTTTCCATCGCTGATAGACTTCGATGGTCTGCTGCCGCTGCTCCTGCACCGGCGCTATCCGCCTCACCACCTGCATGCCGGTAAAGCTTTCCGGAAAATCCGCATAATAACCGGAACCCACGCCTGCTGCCCTTGCTGCGCCCAATGCGCCATCCGTATTGTACAGCTCCACGGCGCAACCGGTGATATTGGCAAAGGTAGAAGCAAAAACATCGCTGAGGAACATATTCGCATAACCGGCACGTATAGTCGCTAACCGGATGCCCATCTGCTGCATGATCTCTGCGCCGTAGTTGAGGGAGAATACAATGCCTTCCTGCGCAGCGCGCGCCAGGTGCCCGCGCCCATGGCGGTTGAACTGCAGCCCCTGTAAATGAGCGCCGGTATCTTTATTCGCCAACACCCTTTCGGCGCCGTTCCCGAACGGGAAGAAAAGAAGCCCCTCAGACCCGATGGGCGCTTTTGCTGCGATCCTGTTCATATCGTCATAAGAGCAATCCGGGAAGCTGTTTTTTCTCAGCCAGCTATTGAGAATGCCGGTACCGTTCACGCAAAGCAGGATGCCGTAACGCGGCGATTGCACGCTGTGATTAACGTGCACGAAGGTATTCACTCTCGAAAGCGGATCATGGTTCGCCAGGTCGGTAACGCCGTATATTACGCCCGATGTGCCAGCGGTAGCAGCGATCTCTCCGGGCTGCAGCACATTGAGCGAATAGGCGTTATTGGGCTGAT
>CAYYZJ010000099.1:0-12072 GCA_964475615.1 uncultured Flavitalea sp.
GCTCCGGCGCCTTGTTTTCGCTGATATCGGCGATATACATTTTAAGCGGGTATTCCGCGCTTGCCTTCAGTTTGCTGTTCAGGCCGTAATTGCCCAGGAGCAGGTCATCATAACCATCGCCGTTCAGGTCAACTGCCTTGATGCTGCTCCACCAGCCTTTCAGTGTATTATCGTCTGCAGTAAGCGGGCTGCGCATCAATTTTCCATGATCATTGCGGAACAGCACAGGCTGCATCCATTCGCCTGTGATCAACAGATCGGGCCAGCCGTCGCGATCGATATCCGTCCAGGCGGCATCGGTTACCATGCCGATCTGTTCGAGCTCGGGGATCAGCCTGCTGACGGTAAAATTTCCCTTGCCGTCGTTCTCGAGCAGCCAGGATCTGGGAATTGCACCATATTCCATGGCATCCGCTCTTCCGCCCACAAATAGGTCGAGATCGCCATCATGGTCAAAATCGGCTGCGCGGGCTACTGATTTGTTTCCAAAAAAAGCAGGCAGTCCGGCAGATTTGCTGAAATTTCCTTTACCATCGTTGATGTATAACCGGTCTTTCAGCTCAGGGGCATTGCCGCTGTATTCATTTCCCCCGCTCACCACATACAAATCCGCATGATGGTCGCCGTTAGCATCGAAGAAAATGGCATCCACGTCTTCGCAATTCCTGTCGGCAACAAAGGCCGTTGAATCCTTTGCTCTTTCAAAGGAGCCGTCGGGTTTTTGAATGAAAAGCGCACCGCTCTGCCATCTGGCCCCGCAAACATAGAAATCGGAAAGACCGTCTTCATTCACATCGGCCACTGCGATCTTAGGCCCCTGCGTGGAAAGCTCATGCGGGATGAAGAACTGCCGGTTGAAATCGATGAAGGAAAGATTTTCCCGATGTTTGAAATCGACGGTCTGTTCTGTAATATCCTTGAAATGCAGCGTGTCGGCGTTGGACAATAGATCGTTGATGAAAGCAGATTGATCAAGGATCGTATCGGTATTCGCCCGCTCATATCGGATCAGTAATTTTTTATCCGCCTCAACGGATCGCAATAGCTGAACACGGTTGCCGGGCCAGATAATGATGAGGCTGTCGGGTTTATTCTCTCCCAATCCGAAATGCAGCAAAGGCTCGGAGCTGCTCATAAATCCGCGCACAGGTTGCATTTCCTGGTACCATAATTTGCCTGCGCTGAATAAAAACACTTTTGCGCCGACGGCATAAGTATTCGGCTTATCTGCTTTCAATTCCAGGCCCAGGTAATGATAGCCGGGATGAAGCATCCGCGATTGGTTCTGATAGATCCCCGCCTCGCTGTTCATATTATTGGTGATCAGATCGAGTGCCCCGTCTCCATCGAGATCGGCGTAGGCAGCGCCCTGCGAACAGTTTTTTTCTTCAAAGCCCCAGCTTGCCGATCTGTCTTCAAACCGCAGGTCTTCACTTCCTTTGAACATATAATTATGCCAGAAGCCCGAAGGCTGTTTGGAGAGCAGGAGCTTGTCGTTTGCCCTGGGGTTTTTGCGGTCAATTTCATTCAGCGGTAAAAATTTGATATAGTCAAGATCGTTTTGCCTGGCCTTGATGCCGTTGCTGACGAAGAGGTCATTAAAGCCATCCAGGTCAAAATCGGCGATCAGCGGGCACCAGCTCCAGTCGGTAGCAGCCACACCGCTGTACAGCGCAATCTCCGAAAACCGCTTTCCCTTTCCCGTGTTCAACTGCAGGCAGTTTTTCGAGTACTGGTAACTGTAACCATATCCGAGCTTGAAATTGTATTCATCCAGCGGCTCATCTCCCTGGCTCGATTTCAATACGCTTTCATCTTCGGGCAGCATATCGAGCGAAATGATATCGGGCCATCCGTCGTGATTGATATCTGCAATATCATTGCCCATCGAAAACTTCGATTCATGTCCGAAAGCCTCGCGGTCGATCTGCCTGAAATGCCCATCGCCCAGGTTGAGGTAATAATAATCGTTCTCATAAAAATCATTGCCCACATAAATATCGTCCCATCCGTCCTGGTTGATGTCGGCAACGCTTACGCCCAGTCCATAACCCAGCGGACTGCTGATGATGCCCGATCCCCTGGTAACATCCGTAAAATGATTGCCGTCATTGCGGAATAACTTGCCTCCGCTCACTGCGCTGTACCTGCTTCTTACCGAAGTGTCGCCATAAACGGCGTTCTGATGAATGGAATGCTGCAGCAGGAACATATCCAGGTCTCCGTCATGATCATAGTCGAAAAAAACGGCCTGGGTATTATAACCTTGCAGATCGAGGCCCCAGGCTTTGGCAGATTCGGTAAATGTGATATCGCCATTCTTCGATGGGCCGTTATTGATAAAAAGCTGATTGCGTGAATGCCTGAAAAAAGTATGGGCAGTATCGCTGGTGGGAGTGTGGTTGGAGACGGTGCAAACATAAATATCCAGCCATCCGTCGCCGTTCACATCGGCCATGGCCACACCGGTAGTCCAGTCGGCATCGCCTTTCACGCCTGCTTTGTCCGTGATGTCTTCAAATTTGAAATGGCCTTTGTTCAGATACAGTTTATTGCCTTCGGTATTTGAAGCGAGATAGATATCGGGCAGGCCGTCATGATTGATATCGCCGGCGCAAATGCCTGCGCCATTATAATAATAAAGATAATCGAAGATATTGAGCGTATCGGAATCGATATTGCGGTTGATGAATGAAATGCCTGTTTTATCGGATGGCAGGCGGTTGAATAATGAAGGCTCATGATGAGAACAGGAACTTGCCATGGCCATTCCCCATATCAACAGATAAAATCTGGTTTGTTTACGCAATCAGTTCTCCCGTTTATAAATTTGAAGCGAATCGTTGTTCCTGGATATGACGATGCAATCGCCCTGCTTTGTTGCTATCTCCTTTACATCCCTGGCTTCTCCTTTTATGAATAATCCGCTTTGGACAGGTTTGATATAGTGGAACTGATGCCGGGCATCTCCCAAAAAACTGCAGCCATAGCTGGCATCATAACGGCCCACTTCGGGTTTCAATCCATAAAAATTGCCGGCCAGGAAAATATCTTTTATCCCGTCGTCATTCAGATCGGTCACCAAGATAGCAAATACCGGCGATACCTGCGCCACCAGGGGCAGCGGGTGCATGCTGAAATTTCCCTTTCCGTCATTGTAGAAAACACAGGTTTCGGTTTGCTGCACCTGAAGCTCCTGCGCATGCTGCATTTGCGCGGCAGTCAGCACTTCATCGATGGTTTTGCCGGCATAGGCTTCATAGTGCAGGAATTTCTTTTTCATGGCCGGCAACTGGGCCACCAGGTCGCCGCGCAAATTGAAGGGATACGATTTTCCATCCGTTTTATAATAAGCGGCAATGCATTCAACCTGCCCGTTGTTATCGAAATCATCGGTGAAGAGCCGGGCAGGATGATCCTTGTCGGCGCGTATCTTTGAATTGAGGCCATTGTTGCCGGCAATGAGGTCGGGATGGCCGTCGTTATTGATATCTGCAACTGCGAGGCAATTCCACCATCCGGATGAATTCGGCAGCTCGTTGATTTTTTCGAGCTGATGACCGTTGAATTTGAATATGGTTACGGGCATCCAATCGCCCACAACAATGAGCTCTTTCTTTCCATCTCCATCTGTATCGGCCCATTGCGCATCGGTGACCATGCCCAATGCTTTGAGGTCAGGCGCCATATCTGCCGTATGGTCTGTAAAATTCCCGTGCCCGTCATTCATCAGCAGCACCGAGCCTGGCTTTCGGCCGTAGCTGCCCGGTATGTTGCGGGCGCCGATGAAAATATCCGGCCACCCGTCATTGTTGATATCGTTTATGCTTACGCAGGAGGCGTTGATGGAAATGGCAGGCCAGCCGCTAAGCCTGCGGGTGAAATTGCCCTTACTATCGTTGATGTATAAGCGAGGAAGCAGGTTTAGCGAGCCCAGGCTTTGCTGGTTGCCGCCGGATGCTACCACTAAGTCCATATCGCCGTCGTTATCGGCATCAAAGAAGGCGGCACCGATGTCTTCGTCGTCCTTGTCGCGCGCAAAAGCAGGCTGGAATTGCTGAATGAAATGACCGTTCTGCTGCTGCAGGAATAGTTTGGCAGTATCTCCGGAGGCGCTGCCCATGAAAAGATCGGTTAATCCGTCGCCGTTCACATCTGCTGCTGCCAGCTTGGGGCCTTCGGTGGAAAGCATTTTGGGAATGAGCTTCTCTATATCAAAATCGATAAAAGGATTTTCTTTGTGGCGGATATTGCCGCTGATTACGGAGGCTGTGATATTCCGGAAAATGGGTTTTGAATTATCGGATGAGAATGGTGCATTGAGTTTGGCATCCGGTTGCCTGAGCACAATGGCTGTATCGGTCCTGATCCTGTACATGACCTGCATCCGTTCATCCGGCCATCGCACCACTAAACTGTCTATTTCTTTGGCATTGCCGACACCGAAATTCAACACCGGCTCCACGCTGCTCTCGAAGCCGCGGCTGGGCATCTGTTCCAGCACCTGCTGCATGCCCTGCGCATAGAGCGTTACGCGCGTGCCCAGCCCGAATGTATTGGGTGCATTGCCTTTCAGATATATTTTCAAAAATGAAGCGTGCCATGTTTCGGATGTGCGGTTGCGGTAAATGAATGCTTCCTGGTTTTCATTGTTGACAACCAGGTCAAGATCCCCGTCGCCGTCGAGATCGCCATAAGCGGCGCCATTGCTGAAGCTGGGATCGGCCAGTCCCAGTGCAGCCGTTGCATTCTTAAAGCGCAGGTTATGCTGGTTCAGGAAACCGTAGTTGGGAACAGGCGTGGAAGACATCTTGTCCAGGAATTTCTTATAATCGAATCCCTGGGCGATGACGATATTTTGTTGTTCAGTGCTGCTGAAGAAATCGAGAAAGTCCTGATTGGTGAGGTCTTTGCTGATGCCGTTGCTGACGAAAATATCCTTCCATCCATCGTTGTCGAAATCGAAGCTCAGTGCGCCCCAGCTCCAGTCCGTCGCTTCCACGCCGGCAAGGCAGGCAATTTCGCTGAATGTGCCGTCGCCATTGTTGAGCTGAAGGCAGTTGCTGGCAAACTGGTGATGGAAATCATTTTTCAGCTTGGCGTTATATACATTGTAATTGTCGAATTTGGTGGTGGTCTTCAGCCGGTAATCGCCTTCGGGCAGCATGTCGGTGCTGAAAATATCGAGCCATCCGTCGTTGTTGATATCGATCATATCCGATCCCATGGAAGCCTGGCTGATATGGCCCGTGGCATCTTCGATGGATTCTTTGAACGTTCCGTTGCGCTGGTTGATGTAAAGATAATCGCGTTCAAAAAAATCGTTGGAGATATAGATATCATCCCATCCGTCGTTGTTCACATCGCCGACGGTGATGCCCAATCCAAAGCCGATCTCACTGCCATATATACCCGCTGCTGCGCTCACATCGGTAAAATGGCCGTTGTCATTGCGATACAGGCGGTGGCCTCCCCGTTCGCTGCGTATATTGCGGATATTGCGGTCATAGCCGAAGCTTTCGATGGAGCGGAAACTGTTGTTGAGCACGAAGCAGTCCAGGTCGCCGTCGTGGTCATAATCGAAAAAAGCGGCATGGGTGCCGAGGCCTGTGTCGTCGAGGCCGTATTGATGGGCTTCTTCTTTAAATGTTCCGTCGCGCTGATTAATATACAATTCATTGGCGCGGTCATCGCCTTTGATGTCTCCGCTGTTGCAAACATAAATATCCAGCCATCCGTCTCCATTTACATCGGCCATGGTTGCGCCGGTATGCCATTGATGAATGCCTGCTACGCCTGCCTTTTCGGTAATATCTTCAAACTGCCAGTTGCCTTTGTTGAGATAGAGCCGGTTTTTTTGCTGGTTGGAGGTGAAAAAAATATCCGGCCTGCCGTCGTTTTTCACATCGCCGATGGCTACGCCGCCGCCGTTATAAAAGTTTCGGTATTTGAAAATATTGAAATCTTTGGTATCGACAACCTTATTGTTGAAATCGATGCCGGTCTGGCCGGATGGCAATAGCTCGAACAAAGCAGCTTCCCGTGTTGAGCGGTCATGGCAGGAAGCGAGAAGCATTAACGCGGCAATGAGTAAAAAATAGTTTAACCTGGCAAGCATAATCAGTAAATATATGGGATGGATTTATTTTAAACCAGCATTTGCTCGATCTCTTCCAGCGACCTGCTTTTTGTTTCAGGGATCTTCCGGCGAACATAGCCAAAATAGATGAGGCAGACAGCCGCGTGGATGCAAAAGGTGGCCGGCAATCCGAAATGCGCTTTCATGATGGGAAAAGAAGCGGTGGTCACAAAATTGGCGAGCCATAGGGAAAGGGTTGCGGCAGCCATGGCATTGCCCCTGATCTTATTGGGAAATATTTCCGAAAGCAATACCCAGGTAACCGGGCCCAGGGTTGCGGCATAGATGCCGATGAATGCAAATACAAAGCCCGGTATCCAGTAGGAGGGAAGCCTGAAAGAAAAAGCGGCCGCAAGAGCAAGCGCATCGACGCAGAGAAGGGCTGAACCGTAGAGCAATAATTTTTTTCGCCCGGCCTTATCGATGGTGCTGATGGCAATGAAAGTGAAAATAAAATTGATCAGTCCCAGGCTGACCGATTGCAGGAATGCCGAATCGCGGGCCATGCCGGCCTGGCTGAAGATTTCAGGGGCATAAGAGAACAGTGAATTCTGCCCGTCGGCCTGTGAAAAAAAAGCGACCAGTATGCCGGTCAGCAGGATCTTCCTGTACTTTGGCCGGCCCAGGTCTCTCCAGTTTTCTCTTACTTCTTCGGAAAAGCTGTTACGGATAACCGTTAGTTGAGTTGCTGCATAATCCTTTCCGCCTACCCGCTCCAGCACCTGCCCCGCTTCATTATCCCTGTTCTTCCTGATCAGCCATCGCGGGCTTTCGGCAACCAGGAAAAGGCAAAAGAAAAAAAGCAAGGCAGGAATGGATTGCGCCGTGAACATCCATCGCCAGTTGTTGATGCCGGTATTCAGCAATATAAAATCAGAACAATAAGCCAGCAATAGTCCGGTTACGATGGCCAGTTGATAAAATGTAACCATCCTGCCGCGCAGGGATGCCGGGGTGAGTTCTGCAATATAAACCGGACAAACCAGTGCAGCCATGCCGATGGCCACTCCGCTGGAAATGCGAAAGGCAATGAATAAAGGAAAAGAAGTCGACCAGCCCGTACCGATGCCCGTTAGTGCAAATAGAAAAGCGCAGATCAGCATCAGCTTTTTTCGCCCCAGCCAATCGCTGCATTTGCCTGCTATCAATGCGCCGGCGGCAGAGCCGAGGTTGATGCAGCCGACTGCCCATCCCAGTCCGGTATCGGAAAGACCGAAATATTTGCGGAAAAAAGGGATGGTTCCTGAAATCACTACCAGGTCGAAGCCAAAGAGAATGCCGCCCAGGGCCACGATGGCGCAAACCGGATAAATATACCGGCGATTGTAGTTTATTGCTTCCTTCTTTATGTTATCGCCGGAAACGGGAACAAGCATTGCCATGCAGGGAAGAGATTAAGGGATTGACTGTTTTGTCAAAGCTATCGGCTCCCGGCCTGGTTTTTAGCAACCGGATTGTCGCGTTCTGGTATTTTGTTTTCTTTTTCTAGTTCCACCCATCTTTTATACTCTGCGCCACATTGGGATTATAATTAGTGGAATAGGCCCAATGTATAGTCCATGTACAGGCAATCAGTTTTGGTTATCTTCTTTAAAATTACATAAAAATAACGCAACCGGTTGCATGGCCGGAGCGCCGTTGTGCGATTGATTTTTTATCGTTCTTTGGGAAAATCCATTTCATGATCCGGGTTATCGTCTCCTGCCTGGGCTTTCTTGCCTTGTACAGTAAGCCAGGCAACCCTGTTGCATACAGGCTTTCGAAAACCATTATTTATACGGAAAGCGACAGTGATTTTGCCAATCCCGAGCGGGGGTTCTATCGCCCTCTGGAAACACACGCCGGCAGATATGTTCCGCTCAATGCCGCTCAGTTGAAGGCCTGGCGCGGTCTTCAGCAGGCCGACCGCGGCAATTATAAAATATACAGCACGCTGGTATTCCGCAGCATTGTGCTGGACAGCTTTACAAATAGTCCGCTGTCTTCCGATCTGCTCGGGAAAATAAGGGCCGATTTCCGGATCGCGCGGGAGGCAGGCATAAAGCTTATTCCGCGGTTTTCCTATATCAGCCGCACGCATGCGGGGTCTTGTCCCGAATCTCCTATTTGTCCGCCTTACGGCGATGCTCCCAAGCATATCGTGTTGCAGCATATTGCGCAGCTCAAGCCCATATTGCAGGAGAATGCAGATGTGATTGCCTGCATGCAACTGGGCTTTATCGGGATCTGGGGAGAGAATTATTATTCCGATTATTTCGGCGATGCGTCCACGAATGCGCAGGGGCGCTTGTACGACAGCAACTGGACGGACCGCTTTACCGTGCTGAAAGCCTTGCTGCAAGCGCTTCCTGCCGATCGCATGGTGATGGTGCGGATTCCGCAGCTCAAGCAGCGTTACGTGTATGGCATCCAGGCGCCCGTGTCCGCTGCACCGCTTACCGATGCGGAAGCATTCAGCGGAACCGACAAGGCGCGGATCGGCATGCATAACGATTGTTTCCTATCCGGCCCCGACGACTATAGCACTTACGACGATTATGGGAATTCATCATTGCCGCGAAAGCATGCTCTTGAAGCGCTGAAAGCCTATGCCGAGGCCGATAATAAATATGTGGCCGTTGGCGGCGAGACCTGCGACGATGCTTTCAGCCCCCAGAACGATTGCGAAACTACCGGCATGGCACAAACGGAAATGCGCAGGCTGCATTACAGCTTCCTCAACAGCGCTTATAATAATGACGTGAACAACGATTGGGAAACGGGCGGCTGCATGGACAGTATAAAAAAGAACCTGGGCTACCGCTTTGTTCTCAAAAGCGGCGTTTTCCCTGCCTCGCCGGTCAAGGCAGGAACTTCGTTCAGCTTTGTTCTCGATATTGAGAATGCCGGTTATGCATCACCGTTCAATGAAAGGCCTGCCAGGCTTGTTATGCGAAGCCAAAACGGAAAAATATTTTCTTTTGATCTGAAAGCAGATGTACGTAAGTGGTATAGCGGAATGAACCGGGTGCAGGAAACGATTGTTACCGGTGCGTCGATGCCGAAAGGGAAATACGATCTTTTTCTTTACCTGCCTGATAAATATTCATCCATTGCATCCCGGCCGGAATATGCCATCAGGCTGGCTAACCGGTCAGTATGGGAGGATCAGACCGGTTATAACCGGCTGCTTGAATCAATAACCATCGATTAAAATTAGTCTATAAATTTGGTAGACTAATAAAGCTTGCTTATTTTTGTTTCCAATTACTCTCTGCGATGAATTACATGCAGCTCATCCGATGTTGACGGAATATTAACAGCCTCAAATAGCCGAGCGCCTTATTCAGGAATACCCGGTCATGTGGCCGAAGGGTTAGGCACGGGTCTGCAAAACCTTTTATGGCGGTTCGATTCCGCCCATGACCTCCGAGTTTTTTTTCATACGACAAGCAGTTATCAAGGCTGTATTTTCATACGGCCTTCTTTTTTTTAACCTGGTTATTTGGTGATGCTGTTCTTTGTCTGTTCCTGGTGTTCGCTGATGATCCAGAGCTGAAGAATAGCATTGGCAAGGACTACAAGCTGTTTGTAAGAGGAAGGCTTGTTCAAAAAGCAACTTGCCCCAAGCTCATAAGATGCTTTTCGGTCGGCAGTGAGGGTAGAAGTGGTGAGTATAACGATAGGGATCTGGCTGAATGTTTTGTTGGCCCTGATCTCGCGCAAGGTTTGCAGGCCCAGCATGCCGGGCATGTTCAGATCGAGCAAAATGAGACTGGGAAAATTCAATTCATCGGAATTCAGGCTGGCCAGCAGCTCTTCGCCGCTTTCAATAAATACATAATCAATATGCGGATTGTTTTCAAGAAATGCTTCGAGAATAACCTGCCTGTCGTCCGGATCATCGTCAACAATAAAAATAGTCTTTGCAGAACTTGGTTTCATAAAATATAAGGTTTTCGATATGCCCGAAAAACTCTAGCTAATTCCATGCAAAAAAACGTTCCACTCCTTTTTTCGGGATAAAAAATACAAAACAATTGTAATTAAGCAGACGATGTGGAAAATATTACACAAATATTAACCGATATTGTTTTCCAAAGACCGGAAACACTCCAATTTTTGCACTGATTAATCAGCAAGTTCCGGGTTTGAACAGGGCAGCAGCCGGAATATTTTTGTGTATCAAAAAAATAAAACCATGCACGACTATTACAGAATTGCCCAGGCGCTTACTTATATCAAAGATCATTTGCAGGAGCAGCCCGATCTGAATACGGTTGCCGGCAATATTCACCTGAGCCCTTATCATTTTCAGCGTTTGTTTACAGACTGGGCCGGTGTGAGCCCGAAAAAATTCCTTCAATACCTGAGTGTTGAGCATGCGAAAGAAATACTCAGGCAGGAGAATGCTTCCGTATATGATGCCGCTTATGAAACAGGCCTCTCGGGCACCGGCAGGCTGCATGATCTTTTTGTATCCATCGAAGGCATGACGCCCGGTGAATATAAAAACGGCGGCAAGAATCTTTCGATACAATACAGCCTGCACGAAAGCCAGTTCGGCAATTACCTGCTGGCTTCAACGGCAACAGGCATCTGCAATCTCCTGTTCTTTGAAAAATCGGCACAGGCCGTTGAAGATGAGCTGAAGTCCTTATGGCCCAATGCCAGGATCTTTGAGGGAGAAAATGAGAACCATGCCCTGGTGCAGCAATTTTTTAATCACGATATCGGCGAAACGGCTAAAATAAAACTGCATCTGAAAGGAAGTCCTTTCCAGCTCAAGGTTTGGGAAGCCCTGCTTCGTATTCCCGAAGGGCATCTCACTTCTTATTCCCGTATTGCAAAGACAATTGATCAGCCCGCTGCACAAAGAGCCGTCGGCTCGGCCATCGGGAACAACCCGGTGGGTTTTATCATACCCTGTCACCGCGTCATTAAATCGGTCGGCAATATCGGCGAATACCGTTGGGGAACTCCGCGCAAAATGGCCATGATCGGCTGGGAAGCGGCAAAAGCGGAAACGAATTGAATGTCGCTTATGGATTACCGTAAGTTAAACCGGGAAACCGTTCCTGACGCGCTTATCAGAAGCCTTATACGGAAAGGGGAGATCAGGCTGGCAGGGAATGCTTCGCTGAGGATTTACGGCCGCCTTTCCTGCAAAAGCGGAAAAAGAATGAAAAAGAAAAACCGCGTGTTCTTTACATCCGAAGCCGAAGCCATTGAAAACGGATACAGGCCCTGCGCACATTGTATGAACCAGGCTTATTCCGCCTGGAAAGCAGGAACAGCCAGGCTTCTCCATAAATAAAAAACCAGATAGCTTTCCCAGCCTTTGAACGGGCGGAATAATTTTTCAATGGATCGCATGTCCTTCCTGTCTTTGATGAGTTCGTGATTGCTGAGCGCATTGAGCAGGCCGATGTCTCCATAAGGAATACAGCTCAGGTCTTTCAGGGTTTTCATCAGCACATAATTGGCCGTCCAGATGCCGACGCCTTTCAGGGCAGTGAGCGATTTTCTTCTTTCTTCCGTTGTAGGAAGACCGAACAATTTTTCCTTGCTGATATTTCCCGCACTGAACTCTTTTGAAATATGAATTACATATTCTGCTTTCTGCCTGGAAAACTGAAGCGCTTTCAATTGCCCTGCATCGAGCGATGCCAGCACAGCAGGTTGCGGAAAGATCCGGAATTTCTTTCCATTGAATTCCACCGATTCTCCAAAAGCCTCTACCAGCCTGCGTTTTAGCTTATAAGCAAAAGCCAGGTTGATCTGCTGGCCGATGATGCACCAGCAGAGGGCTTCATGCAGGTCTTCGATCCCGATCAGCCTCAGTCCGGAAAAATCATTCACCATATACCGAAGCAGCCGGTGCTCTTCCAGGAGCCGGTAAAACGGCCGCAGGTCCCTTTCCATATCGAGCCATTCAACGACAAAAGCGTTGA